>NZ_JAAGPB010000589.1:0-4661 GCF_017104585.1 Burkholderia sp. Ac-20392 | reverse complement strand
TTGAACAGCGCGACCCCGGGCGTGGCGGACGCATGCCCGTCGCGCCCGGCGAGCGACGGCGACAGCCGCCGCATCCGTGCGCGGATGCGCTGGGCCGGCGTGTGGCTCGCGCGATCGAACAGCGACGACAGCACAATCCCGATCGCGAGGATCATCACGAAAGCGCCCACCGCGAACAGGTCGGCGGCCCTCATTGCCGGAACACCTCGGCGAGCGCATCCTCGACGCCGTAATACGCGGCGCGCGCCGCGAATCCGGGCCGCAATGGCGATGCCTCGAACACGCCCTTCACCGAATCGCGCGTCGTGTCGCCTTCCTGGCGGAACGCGAACAGGTCCTGCGTAATCACCACCTCGCCTTCCATCCCGACGATCTCGGTGATCCGCGTGACGCGCCGCACGCCGTCGCGCATCCGCTCGATCTGCACGAACAGGTGCACGGCGCTCGCGATCTGGCGCCGGATCGACAGCAGCTGCAGGTTCGCGTTCGCCATCATGACCATGCTCTCGAGCCGGCTGATCGCATCGCGCGGCGAATTCGCGTGAATCGTCGTCATCGAGCCGTCGTGCCCCGTGTTCATCGCCTGCAGCACGTCGAACGCCTCGGGGCCGCGAATCTCGCCGAGGATGATGCGGTCGGGCCGCATCCGCAGTGCATTGCGCACGAGATCGCGCTGCGAGATCCCGCCGAGCCCTTCGGTATTCTCCGGCCGCGTCTCGAGGCTCACGACGTGCGGCTGCAGCAACTGCAGCTCGGCCGCATCCTCGATCGTCACGATCCGTTCGTGCTGCTCGATATGCTGCGACAGCGCGTTGAGCAGCGTCGTCTTGCCCGAGCCGGTGCCGCCCGAGATCACGATGTTCAGCCGGCACGCGCACGCGACCTTCAGCACCTGCAGCATCGGAGGCGAGATGTTGCCCTGCTGCGCCATCCGCGCGAGCGTGATGTCGCGCTTCGCGAACTTGCGGATCGAGATCGACGGGCCGCGCATCGCGATCGGCGGCAGCACGACGTTCACGCGGCTGCCGTCGGCGAGCCGCGCATCGACCATCGGGCTGCTCTCGTCGACGCGACGCCCCACCGCCGCCGCGATCCGCTGTGCGACGCTCGCCACGTGCGCATCGTCGCGGAATTTCAGCGACGTGAGTTCGAGCCGGCCCGCGCGCTCGACGTAGACCTGGTCGGGCCCGTTGACGAGGATGTCGGTGACCGTATCGTCGGCGAGCAGCGGCTCGATCGGCCCGACGCCGAACATGTCGTTCAGGATCGCATCGACGATCAGCACCTGCTCGCCGGCCGTGATCTTCAGGCGCTCGCGATCGACCGTGTGCGCGGCCACCTGCTCGATGCCCGCGCGCACTTCGTCGCGCGTCTTCATCAGCGCCGCCGACATGTTCATCGACGCAAACACGGCGCTGCGGATCGCGTCGAACTTGCTCGACCGGATCAGCGCCTCGTGCGTGTCGGCCGCCACGGGCGCGCGGGCCGGGGTCGGGGCGAGCGCGTCCGCCGGGGCCGGTTCGGGCTCCCGCGTCACGGCGGGCGTCGCGGCCGGTGTCGCGGCCGGCACGGGGTCCGCCGGCGGCCGGTTGCGGGTGCCGAACGTCACGTTCCCTTCCTCCACTTGACGAGCCGCGCATACCACGGCTCGGCGACGACCATCGGCTCGCCGGTGATGCCGTTCGCGAGCTGCCGGATCTGGTCCAGGAAGCCGTTCCGCTTCGCGCCTTCGATCGGCTCGCCGAGGTTCTCGGCCACCGCGAGCGTCTGCGGCTCGTGCGGCAGTTCGTGCAGCTTCGCGCCGCCGAACGCCTCCTCGAAATCGACCGGCTCGACGCGGCCCGCGACCGGCGCGAGCGGATTGTTCAGCACCATCGACAGCAGCCGCTCGCCGGGCAGCTCCCGCACGAAGCGCACGAGCCGCGCGGCTTCGTACGCGGCGTGCACCGAGCGGTCGACCACGACGTGGACGAGATCGGACGCCACGAGCGCGTCCTCGAGCAGCGGGCCGGCGCCACTGCCGACGTCGAACAGCACGTAGTGGAAACGGTCCTTCAGCATGTCGACCAGGCGCGCGACGGCCTGGTCGCTCAACGGCGCGTCGGCGCCATAGGCCAGCTCGGCGGACAGCACGTGCAACCGGTCGCCCTTCGTGACGAACATGCGCTCGAACAACGCGTCGTCGGGACGCTGCCCCATGTTCAGCAATTCGATCAGCCCGTTGTTGCTGGACAGCCCGAACATCGAGTTCGCGCCGCCGCCGTGCAGGTTCAGGTCGACGTAGGCCACGCGGCGGCGCTTCTCGCTCGCCAGGAAACGCGCGAGGCTCACCGTGATCGTGGTCGCGCCGACGCCGCCGCGCGCGCCGACGAAGCTGACGACCTTGCCGGTGCGCGCCTGCACGACCGATTCCGTCGCGGTCAGCGCACGCCGCATCAACTCGACCGTCAGCGGCTTGACGATGTAGTCCTGCACGCCGATGCCGAGCAGGTTGCGAAACAGCCCGACGTCGTTCTGCGTGCCGATCGCGATGACGCGCACCGACGGATCGCACACGTCGGCGAGCCGCATCAGGTCCGATACCGGCAGCACCGAATCCGACACGTCGATGACGAGCTGGCGCGGCGAACGCTCGTACTGCTGCAGCAGCCGGATCGCATCGTCGCAGGTGCCCGGCTGCAGGTGGGTGCGCGCGATCGACAGCTCCTGCGTGACGCGGCGTATCACGTCCTCGCTGCCCGAATCGGAGACGACCGCAACGAGATCGACCGCGCCCGCGGACGCGGCGCGCCGGGTGTGCTGACGGTCGAGGAGGTTCATGGGCGGCATCGTGATGGCATCCGGGTCCGGTCAATGGCTGGGCGAGCCGGTCGTCAGCGTCTTGCCTGGCGTCGGCTGCTTCACGCGATCCTCGACGTAGCGACGCACCGCGTCGGCCGCGGTCTGCGCGTCCGCGCCGCCGTATGGCACGGGCGCGACGAGATCCTCCGGCCGCGCGAGCATCGCCGCGAGGTTCGAGTAGGTCGCGCAGCCGAACGGCACGCCGGGCCGCGCAAATCCCGCGTCGACGAGATGCGACGGCTGCATCAGCTTCGCGCAATCGGGCGCCACCGCGTGCGCGCCGTCGAAGCCGATCGACCGTGCATCGGGCAGGTTGACCGGCGGCGGCGCCGACAGGCAGCCCGCCAACATCAGCGCCAGCAGTACGGCAACGGTCGATCGGGTTCGCATGTGCGCTCCTCCGGTTCAGTACACGAAGCCCGCGGCGCCGACGAGGCGCGGCGTGTCGCCCGACAGCAGGTCGAGCCCCAGGTTGCGCTGCACCGCGAACTCGAGGTCGCTGCTCGGCCGCGCGACGGTGTCGATCGCCTGCTCGAGCTGGCCGGGCCCGGTCGGCTGCACGATGTACGGCGTGACGATCACGACCACCTCGGTCTTGTTGTCCTGGAAGTTCTTCGACGAAAACAGCCGGCCGATGATCGGCAGCCGGCCGAGCCCCGGAATCTGCGACACGGTGTCGGCCGTCTGGCTCTGCAGCAGCCCGCCGATCGCGAAGCTCTGCCCGCTCGACAGCTCGACCGTCGTGTCGACGCGCCGCACCGTGAGCCCCGGCACCTTCACGCCGCCGGTCGTCACGCTGTTGTTCGTATCGACCTCGCTCACTTCCGGCCGCACCTTCAGGCTGATCCGGTTGTCGGCGAGCACGGTCGGCGTGAAGTCGAGCGACACGCCGAACGGCTTGAACTCGACCGTGATCGCGCCGGTCGACGAACCGGCCTGCGCGACGGGAATCGGAATCTCGCCGCCCGCGAGGAAGCTCGCGGTCTCGCCGGACATCGCGGTGAGGTTCGGTTCGGCGAGCATCGTGATCAGGCCTTCCTGGTCGAGTGCGTCGAGCACGACGTCGATCGACCAGCGCCCCGCGCGGAATCCGCCGAGCACCGAGAAGGCGCCCGTCGGCGACAGGTTGAACAGGCCGTTCGTCGGATCGAACAGCGTGCGCCCGTTGAACAGCCCGCCGACGAAGTTGCCGGCGCCGCCCAGCGAGCTCCAGTTGATGCCGAGCTGCTGCGTGATGTTGCGGCTCACCTCGGTCACCCGCACGCGCAGGTTCACCTGGATCGGGCGCGACAGCGTGAGCCGGTTCACGATCTTTTCCTTGTCGTGCAGATACGGTGTGAGCGACTGCATCACGGCGTCCGCGTCGGCCGCGCTCGGCACCTTGCCCGACACCATCAGCGAGCCCGGCGCACCGGACACCGACAGCTTCAGCTGCGGAAAGCGGCTGTCGAGCACGCCCTGCAGCGACGCCGTGTCGACCTGCACGATCACCGTCTTGCGCAGGATCGGGCGATGGTTTGCGCCGAGTGCGATCAGCGTGGTCGTGCCCGCCTTCTTGCCGAACACGAACACCGTGCGCGGCGACGGCACCTGGATGTCCGCGATGGCCGGATCGGCGACGAACATCGCGGTTGCGGGCTCGGGCAGCGACAGCAGTTCCCCCTTGCCGGTCGCGATCGACAGCGCCGCGCCCGCGTCCGGCGCGCGCGCGCCCTGCGCGAACGCGCTCCCGGACGCAACGATGCAGGCCAGGCACCAGCAAGCGATCCAACGAACCATGCGCACCATGCGTGTTCCCGTCAAATGCCGGCCGCCGGGCA
>NZ_JAAGPB010000588.1:0-4527 GCF_017104585.1 Burkholderia sp. Ac-20392 | reverse complement strand
GTCGCGCACGCGATCGCGTTCGGCCGTGCAGCGTTCGGCGATGTATTCGACGGTGGATTTCTCGCGGCGCTCGGCCGGTGCGGGGCGCTCGGACGGGAGGCCGTACGCGTCGTGGAGATAGCGGACGGCGTCGGCAACCGTGCCGCCGCGCGCGTGGATCACGAGGTCGATGCACGAGCCGCCGGCGTCGGCGCTGTGATCGCGCCAGCCGGTGCCGTACTTCGGGTGATTCGCATAGATCGACAGCGACGGGCTCCGGTCCGCGTGCTGCGGCGAGTGATAGAGCGCGCGGTCGCCGCCGCGGCCGCGTTTCAGGCCGAGACGGCCGGCGAGGTCATGCAGGTCGATGTGTCGTTTCAGTTCGTCGATCGAGGCCATATCGGGGTCATTGCTGCCGTTCGGGTTGCGGTGGGGCGGGCGGCGCGGGATGGCCGGCCGTGGCCGGCGAACCGGCGAGCGCGCGCAGCGCAGCGGCGGATTGCGGGAAACCGAGCGCGAGGCGATCGGCGAGCGCCGACACGAAGCGGCCGAGCGTGCGTTGCCGCTCGGGGCTGTCCGGCGGGGCGTCGAAGTTCAGCGTGTCGGCGGCCGCCGCGATGGCGGCGTGCAGCGCGGCGTCATGCGGCGCGGGTTCGGTGGCGTAGCGGTTCATGTGCGCGCCTCCGGGCAGCCGACCCGTGCGCAGTGCGCGGGGTGGCCGACCATCGCCGGGCTGGCGGGGCATCGAATGGCACGGCCCGCTTGGATCGGGATCATGAGGTGTCCTTTTCAATGGCAAAGACGATCCCTCGCGCCGTTCAGGCACGATGCGAGGGAAACGCGGGAACGAGGGGTTAGGGCGTCAGACCGGCAGCTCGAGTTGCGCGGCCAGGCGTTCGCGGACGTGCGGCGAGAGCGGCAACTGCAACGAGAGGTTCGGGACGGCGGACGGCGACAGCGTGCGGGCGAATTCCATGTTGACGACGTACGTGTGGCCGCACTCCGGATTCGCGCACTGGAAGGTGATTTCGCGGAACGTCAGCGACATTTCGCGGCTGCTGCGTGCGGTGGCGCGGGTGCGGCAGTGCGGGCAACGGTTCAGGATTCGCATGAGGGCGTGCTCCGGGCGAGAGTCGGCGCATGGCCGGACGGGCAGTGGGCCGCGCGGGCGATCCGGCTGCATCGCTGGCCGATCGGCTGATTGGTGCGGGCGTGCGCGCGGCTCACAATCGACGCTGCGGGCACGGACGGTCGGGCGCGTTCGACGGTGCGGAACATGAGGGCGCCCGGTTCAACGGCCGGCGGTGCGCGAGCGCGGCGTCGCGATCGCGCGCAGGTGGCTCGCGCCGATGCGGATCAGTTCACGCGCCATGCTGGAGATCGAGCGGTTGCGCTGCGCCGCGAGCTGCTCGAGCTCGCCGCGCTCGACCGGTGTCAGCCCTACGTAGACGGGTTTGTCCGACATCGTGCCGCGCGGCGAACGGCGCGCGCCTTTGGGAGTAGTCATGGTCGGTATACTTTGTGGAGATAGTCTTGCGTTACGGTAAGGCCAGTGTAATGAGCAAAAAACAGCGCGTCAATTGTTAATGGGTAATTTATGACACAAATCGGGAGTCGCTTGCGGGACGAGCGCTTGCGGATCGGACTCAGCCAGGACGAGTTTGCGACCGTGGGCGGTGTCGCGAGGCGCTCGCAGTCGGCGTACGAGTCGGATGAGCGCTCTCCCGACGCGACCTATCTGCTGGCCGTTCGCGAGATCGGTGTCGATATCGGCTACGTGCTGACCGGCGAACGGTCCGCCGCAGGCGAACCCGCGTCGGAGGCCGGCAGCCGCGACGCGGACGAAGCCGACGTGCTGGCGATGTACCGGCAGCTCAACGACGCCGGCAAGGCATCACTGCACGCGTTTCTCGCCAGTTGCATCAGCACGGGCGCGATGGTGCAGGCGGCTGCGGCGCCGCGGCGCGCGAAGCGCCTGCCGGAGAATCGCCGCGCGGCACTCGATCAGCGCACGGCGGAAAACGTCGAGCGGGCGATGGCCGAGGTCGAACGGCTGAAGTCCGAACGCGCGGCGAAGCAACCGAAGAAATAAGCGGCCGCGCGGCCCGACGCACGCTCTGCTGCGCATGCCGGCAGCATGCTGCACGCGGTCGCACGCTGCCCGATCCAGGGCGTGACGCGGGGCGGCCCGTCTCCTTTCCGTTTTCCCGATTCCACGGCGGTGCGCTGAGCGCATCGCGCAAGCGCATCGGATAAAATCGGACGAATCACTGTATATCCATACAGTATTGGTTTAGCATTCTGAAAGCCGGCGAGCTGGCGGCGGGGCGTTCCGAGGCGACCCGTCGTGTCAGGCGGCCCCCGGTGGATGACTGAGTTTGCGGAGACCGGAAAATGGACACCAACAGGAAGCACGACATCGGGACGATCGGCGCGTCGGCGCACGCCGACCATCGCGCGGACACGCGTGGATTGACGATGGGCCCGCCGCGATATCGTCCGGACCTGACCGACGACGAGCGGGCCGACGCGCACGCAAAGATCGACAGCGCGATGCTGTCGGTCGGGCAGGTGCTCGAGGCCGCGCTGCAGGCGATGGCCAATTTGCGCGATGCGCGTGCCACGTTGCAGCAATGCGGCGACGCGCGGGACACGCGCATGACGCTCGGCGGGCGTCAGCAATCGAGCTGAATCCCCACCCCTCATCCCCGCCGGCCGGCACTCGCTCCGGCCGCTGCATCGAACCCGAGCCGCGCATCTCGCGCGTTACCTCACCCCGCCCCCTCGAGATCCTGAATTCGCCACCGTGATCGCCATCGCGCGATCGCGTGCCGGGCACCGCGGCGTCGGCCGCCGCTTGCCATTTCACCCGTCAGCGCTTGCCGGTTCGCCCCGACTTCTTCGGCGCGTCGCGTACTTCGAGCTCGAGCGCGGTCGTGAACCCGCCGTCGCCGATCGTGTGCGTCGCCTTCTTCACGAGCCACGGCGTCTCGTCGATTTCGGGCTTGAACCCCGTCACGGTGACGGGCATCTCGGGAAACAGTTCGGGCCGGCCCAGTGCGAGCGTGTAGCTCAGCGTCGACTGGCCGCGCTGCGTGCGCGCATAGTCCGCTTGCGCGGCCGCCCGGGCCTCGGCTTCCGTCGCGTAATCCTCGGGCAGCACCTTGGCGTTCTTGCCTTTCGCGTCACCGACGACCACCGACAGCCGCCGCGCGCTGCCGTTCGAGTGATAGTGCGCGCGCACCGACGTGTAATCGTCGCGCTGCGCGATGTGGTAACGATGCTGGTCGCCGCTCGCGCGCGTGATGGCCAGCACGTCGAGCGGCTTGCCGCTGACGGTCTTGCCGCTGCCGATCGGCGTGAACAGCAGACGCTTGTCCTTCACGGTCATCACCGCGTCGTAGCGCTTGGCGAGGCGCGTCAGGAACGACATGTCGGATTCCTGCGTCTGGTCGACGTGGTCGATCCGCGTCGCGGCGAGCGTGGCGTCGACGGCGGCCGTGAGCCCGTAGCGTGTCGCGATGGTGCGCACGATCGCGCCGATCGTCTGCCGGTGCCAGCTTTTCTCGCGGCGTTCGTGCATGCCGTTCGTCATCGAGGCTGAACGTGCGCGGATCGTGATGACGTCCGGCGCGCCGCTGTGCTCGACTTCGTCGACCGTGAACGCGCCCTTGTCGACGAGCGGCTCGCCGACCCAGCCGATCGACAGCTTGATGCTCGCGCCACGCTTCGGAATCGCGAACGTGCCGCGCGCGTCGTCGAGCACCAGGTCGAGCATGTCGGCTTCGTCCGCGCGCGATTCCGACAGCGACAGGCTGATGAGGTTGGGCGCAATCAGGCGCGACAGGTCGCGGCCGTCGAGCGTGATCCGATAGTCGGCCTGCGGCTGCACGCGACCCGCGCGGGCCTGCGCATCGCCCGGCTTACGTTCCACCGTGCTCATTGCTCGTCCGCTCCGCTTTCGTCGTCCTGCTGCGGCTCGGCCAGCACGCCGTCGTCGACGCGCTTGAGCGTCAGCGTGAACGCGATCTTGCGCGCGATGCCTTCCTTCGTGTGATACGTGGCCGTCTCGTTGAGGCTGTCGATCACGTACGCGCCGTACACGTTGCCGTTCCCGTCGACGAGCACATAGGCGTCGCCGGCATCGCCCATCCGGGCGAGTGCCTCGATCGACGCGATCTCGCCGATGCCGTTGTCGGGGGCGACGATGCCGGACAGGGTGATCGTGTCGTCGCCGGCGCCGGTGAACTGGCTCGCATCGCGCACGCCGATGCGCGAGCTGGTGCGGTGTTTCCAGTTGCGCTGGCGCTGGAGCTCCTGGTAAGGCGTGGTCGCCAGGCTGAAAACGAACTGGTCGAGCGACATCATCATGGGCGGGTTTCCTTCAGCGAACGATCAATCGGACAGGCGCGAGCCGGTGCGCGACGCCTTCGCGCGTTCGACGCGTTCGAGCTCGGCGCGCACCATGCGCGCGATCTCGGCCGCATCGGCGCTGGGCGGCGGCGCGATGTTGATGGTGACGGGGCCGCTCGCGGGCGCGGCGCTGGA
>NZ_JAAGPB010000587.1:0-234 GCF_017104585.1 Burkholderia sp. Ac-20392 | reverse complement strand
ACGATAGGCGTGTAGGGGGACGAAGAGAGATGAACACAAGTGATGTGTATGGTGACTGCGAGAGGAGTGAGGGTGTGGATGAGTAGAGAGGAGGTAGGGTGGGTAGCGTTGGGAGCACGGACACGGTGGATGAGTGGGAGAGGAATAGGAGAGAAGATTAGGTAAGAGATGGAGTATTGTAATGGGCGGGGGGGGGGGGGGGGGGGGTGGTGGGGGGTGGTTTTTTTTTTTTTA
>NZ_JAAGPB010000586.1:0-4511 GCF_017104585.1 Burkholderia sp. Ac-20392 | reverse complement strand
GAAGGCGGCCAGTGGGAGTTGCTGCAGAACGGCGTGCGCTACGAGGAACTGCGCGCGGCCGCGCAGCTCGCGAACCGCAGCGGCGCGCTGAACGAGCTCGAGTTCTCCGAATTCGTGACGGGCGTCCAGCAGTTCGCCGACGCGATCGACGGTGCGCCGGAATTCCCGGACATGATGGAAACGGTCGCGATGGCGCGCGAGCTCGACGCGTTTGCCGCGCAATGCGACGCTCAACTGTCGATCAACGTGATGTCGGACGGCGCGCCGTGGTCGGCGAACTACGTGCAGGCGGTCGCATCGCAGGACGGGCTGCTGCTGTCGCGCGACGGCACGCGTTTCGTGAAGCTCGACGCGAAGCAGAACCCCGTGTTCATGCTGCAGTTCGGCGACACGAACTTCCTGCGTGACGACCTCACGTACAAGGGCGGCAACATGATCACGCTGGTGCTCGACGTGCCGGTCGCCGAAGAGGACATCCTGCCGTTCCGGCTGATGTGCGATTACGCGAAGTCGCTGTCCGAGCGGATCGGCGCGCGGGTCGTCGACGATTCGCGGCGGCCGCTGCCGGAATCGACGCTGGCCGCGATCGATCAGCAACTGATGAAGCTGTACGCGAAGCTCGAGGAAGCCGGCATCCCGGCCGGTTCGCCGGTCACGCGCCGCCTCTTCAGTCAGTAACGCGAACGCGCGGACGGCAGGCGCCGGCGCCGCCGTTCGTCGCTGCAGCGCACACCTTGCTGTTTGCGCTGCAGCACGCGCATCGGGCGCGCATTGCACGCCCCGCCACGGCGGCAAACTGAGATAATCTGGCATCCGATTTTCTCAGAACGAATCTGCCGCCAGCATGGCCCGAACCCAAGCCGAACCGCCAGCCAGCCAGCCCGACGTGCGCGCCGCGTGGCTGCGCGATCAACTCGAGCGGGCGAACTACGCCTACTACGTGCTCGACCAGCCGGATCTGCCCGACGCCGAATACGACCGGCTGTTCCGCGAACTGCAGCAGCTCGA
Organism: Burkholderia sp. Ac-20392; assembly: GCF_017104585.1. NCBI lineage: Bacteria > Pseudomonadati > Pseudomonadota > Betaproteobacteria > Burkholderiales > Burkholderiaceae > Burkholderia > Burkholderia sp. Ac-20392. The sequence goes on along the minus strand of NZ_JAAGPB010000586.1, from coordinate 3,503 downwards.
AACCGACCATCCCGAACTCGTGACGCCCGATTCGCCGACGCAGCGCGTCGGTGGCGAGGCGGCCGGCGGCTTTACGCCGGTCGTCCATGATGCGCCGATGCTGTCGCTGAACAACGGCTTCGCCGACGAGGACATCGCCGCATTCGACAAGCGTGTCGCCGACGCGCTCGACAAGACGACCGATCTCGCCGGCTCGGTGACGGAGCCGGTCGAATACGCATGCGAACTGAAGTTCGACGGCCTCGCGATCTCGCTGCGCTACGAGCAGGGCGTATTCGTGCAGGCGTCGACGCGCGGTGACGGGACGACAGGCGAGGACGTGACCGAGAACGTGCGCACGATCCGCTCGATTCCGCTGAAGCTGAAGGGCAAGAACGTGCCGGCCGTGCTCGACGTGCGCGGCGAGGTGCTGATGTTCAAGCGCGATTTCGCACGCCTGAACGACCGCCAGCGCGCGGCCGAGCAGCGCGAATTCGCGAACCCGCGCAATGCGGCGGCCGGCAGCTTGCGCCAGCTCGACTCGAAGATCACCGCGCAGCGCCCGCTGTCGTTCTTCGCGTACGGGATCGGCGTGCTCGACGGGATGCCGATGCCCGATACGCACAGCGCGCTGCTCGACTGGTACGAGTCGCTCGGCCTGCCCGTGAACCGCGAGCGCGCGGTCGTGCAGGGCGCCGAAGGCTTGCTCGACTTCTTCCGCAAGGTCGGCGAGAAGCGCGAGTCGCTGCCGTACGACATCGACGGCGTCGTCTACAAGGTCAACCGGCGCGACGAGCAGGAGCGCCTCGGCTTCGTGTCGCGTGCGCCGCGCTTTGCGCTCGCACACAAGTTCCCCGCGCAGGAAGCGCTGACCAAGCTCGTCGCGATCGACGTGCAGGTCGGTCGCACGGGCGCGATCACGCCGGTCGCGCGTCTCGAGCCCGTGTTCGTCGGCGGCGCGACCGTCACCAACGCGACGCTGCACAACGAGGACGAGGTGCGCCGCAAGGACATCCGGATCGGCGATACCGTGATCGTGCGCCGCGCGGGCGACGTGATCCCCGAGGTGGTTGGCGCACTGCTCGACCGGCGCCCGGCCGATGCTGCCGAATTCGTGATGCCGACCGAATGCCCGGTGTGCGGCTCGAAGATCGAGCGCCTGCCGGACGAGGCGATCGCGCGCTGCACGGGCGGCCTGTTCTGCCCGGCGCAGCGCAAGCAGGCGCTGTGGCACTTCGCGCAGCGCCGCGCGCTCGACATCGACGGGCTCGGCGAGAAGATCATCGACCAGCTCGTCGAGCTGAATCTCGTGCGCACGCCGGCCGACCTGTTCAATCTCGGCTTTGCGACGCTCGCCGAGCTCGACCGGTTCGCCGAGAAGTCGGCACAGAATCTGCTCGACTCGCTCGAGAAGGCGAAGCATACGACGCTCGCGCGCTTCATCTACGGACTCGGTATCCGTCATGTGGGCGAATCGACCGCGAAGGATCTCGCGAAGCATTTCGGCTCGCTGACGCCGATCATGGACGCATCGGTCGAAGAACTGCTCGAAGTCAACGACGTCGGGCCGATCGTCGCCGAGTCGCTCCATCAGTTCTTCGCGGAAGAGCACAACCGGACCGTGATCGAGCAATTGCGTGCGCCGGGCAAGGTGACGTGGCCGGAAGGGCCACCCGCGCCGAAGGCGCCGCAGGGCGTGCTGGCCGGCAAGACGGTCGTGCTGACGGGCACGCTGCCGACGCTCACGCGCGATGCCGCGAAGGAAATGCTCGAAGCGGCGGGCGCGAAGGTGGCCGGTTCGGTATCGAAGAAGACGGATTACGTGGTCGCGGGCGCCGAAGCCGGCAGCAAGCTCGCGAAGGCCGAGGAACTCGGCATCCCCGTGCTGGACGAAGACGGTCTGCACCAACTCCTGGAGGGCAATACGCCATGATTCGCGAGATCCTGAAGATGGGCGATCCGCGCCTGCTCGAAATCGCCAAGCCGGTCGAGCGGTTCGATACCCCCGAACTGCACGAGATCGTCGCGGACATGTTCGAGACGATGCACCATGCGAACGGCGCCGGGCTGGCCGCACCGCAGATCGGCCTCGGGCTGCAGATCATCATCTTCGGCTTCGGCAACAACAACCGCTACCCGGACGCGCCGCCGGTACCCGAGACCGTGCTGATCAACCCGAAGGTCGAGTACATGCCGCCGGACATGGAAGAGGGCTGGGAAGGCTGCCTGTCGGTGCCGGGCATGCGCGGCGTCGTCAGCCGCTACGCGAAGGTGCGCTACAGCGGCTTCGACCAGTTCGGCGAGAAGATCGATCGCGTTGCCGACGGTTTTCACGCACGCGTCGTCCAGCACGAATACGACCACCTGATCGGCAAGCTGTATCCGATGCGGATCACCGACTTCACGCGCTTCGGCTTCACGGAAGTGCTGTTCCCGGGGCTCGATCCGGCTTCCGACGACTGATTCGGAGGCTCACCCGGCGCTTTCCCGGCTTCTCGCAGGAAACAAAAAAGCCCGCTTGCGCGGGCTTTTTTCATTGCGTGGCGCACCTGTGTGCGCCCGCGGTCAGAACGTCTCGTCGGCCGACAGATAGCGCCATTGACCCTGCGGCAGCGCGCCGAGCATCACGCGGCCCATCCGTACGCGCTTCAGGCCGATCACGTCGAGGCCCACCAGTTCGCACATGCGGCGGATCTGGCGTTTCTTGCCTTCGCGCAGCACGAAGCGCAACTGCTCGCCGTTCTGCCAGCTCACCATCGCGGGCTTCAGTGCGGCGCCGTCGAGCTCGAGGCCGTGGCGCAGCTTCGCGAGCGATTCCGCGGGGAAGTGCTGGTCGATGTCGATGAGCCGCTCGCCGAAGCGCACGCGCACCAGGTACTCCTTGTCGATATCCGACTGCTCGCCGATCAGCTGCTTCGCGATCACGCCGTTCTGCGTCAGCACGAGCAGGCCGGTCGAATCGATGTCCAGGCGGCCGGCCGGCGCAAGCGCGTGCAGATGCTGCGGCGAGAAGCGCACCGGCGAATGGTCGCCGCTCCAGCGGTTCGCGCGCGTGATCAGCACGGCTGCGGGCTCGTAGCCGTCTTCCGCCTGGCCCGACACATAGCCGACCGGCTTGTGCAGCAGGATCGTCACTTGCGCGGCCTGCGCAGCGCTCGCGCGTTCGTCGATCTCGATCTTCTGGTCGGCGCGTACCTTGGTGCCGAGCGTGTCGATGCGTTCACCGTCGACGAGGACCCAGCCCTTTTCGATCCATTCGTCGGCTTCGCGGCGCGAACACATGCCGAGCTCGGACATCCGTTTCGACAGGCGCATCAGGCCCGATTCGTCGCCGTAGTCGACGTCGGCCGCGGCGCGCTTGACCGGTTGTGCGCTCTTGACTGCGCCGAACGAGCGGCGCTCGCCGTCGCGTGCGGGCCGGGCCGGGCGGTCGCCGAAGCTGCGCTTCGCACCTTCGCCGGATGCGTTGTCGCGATACGGCGTGCGTGCGCCGCCTTCGCCACCTGCGCGACGCGGACGCGAGT
>NZ_JAAGPB010000585.1:0-4815 GCF_017104585.1 Burkholderia sp. Ac-20392 | reverse complement strand
CTTGCGTTCGAGCGCGCCGCGTTCGAGCCGCAGCACGAGGTTGCGGCAATCGGGGCTCGTGCTCAGGCGGCTCGCGAGCGCGGGCGACGACACGGTCAGCTCGCCGGGGCCGGCGCGCGCGACGACGCTGCCGGCCTGTAGCTCGCATGCGCCGGCGAGCGTCAGCCTGAACAGGAAGTGTTCGGCATCGTCGCCGAAATCGATGCGGGTTTCGCGGCCGTAGCAGAGTTCGAGCAGTGCGCCGTGATGCAGCGGCACTTCGTACAGCTCCGCATGAAACGGATCGAGGCCGCGTGCAGCCATCCGGTGCGGCCCGAGCCGGTGCGCGACCGCGCGTTCGACTTCGTCGGGGGCGTGCAGCGTGCCGAGCCGGTTCGGCGCATGGCGGGACAGGGCGATATCCATTCACGGACCTCGTAGCGGATGCGGGGGCGCGGCGACATGTGCAGCGCCGCGATTGCGTTGCGCGAACGGGCGTGCCGTTGCGCGTTTTGAAGCGACGCGGCGGGAGCGGCCGCGTAGTCTCGGAGACACTCAATCACCGGGAGAAGACGATGAAGGTATGTGTTCTGGGCGGCGGCCACGGCTGCCATGCGGCGGCGATCGACCTGCTCGAGAAGGGCCATGACGTGACGTGGTGGCGGCGCGATCGCGAGCCGCATGCGCGGCTGCGCGAGCTTGGCGTGCTGAACGTGACCGACTATCGCGGCAAGCGCGCGGTGCCGCTCGGCGATGCGCCGGGTGCGATCCGCCTGACCGGCGAGCTCGCGGCCGCGCTGCGCGGTGCGCAACTCGTCGTGGTGCCGCTGCCGGCCACGTCGCACGACGCGCTCGCCGCGCAGGTCGCGCCGTTGCTGGAGGACGGCCAGGTCGTGTTCCTGCCGCCCGGCACGTTCGGCAGCGTCGTGTTCGCGCAGGCGGCAGCCAATGCGGGCAACCGTTCGCGCGTCGCGTTCGCCGAGACGGGCACGCTGCCGTACCTGGTGCGCAAGCATGGCGACAACGACGTCGTGATCAGCGCGTACGCGACGCGTCTGCCGACCGGCGTGTTGCCGGCGAATGCGGCCGGCTGGGCGTTCGACGTGCTGCGTGCGGGTTATCCGGCGGTCGAGCCGGTCGAGGATGCGTTGTCCGGTGCGTTGATGAACGCGGGCCCGGTGATCCATCCGCCGCTGATCCTGATGAACGCCGGGCCGCTCGAACACTTCGACGCATGGGACATCCACAACGAAGGCACGCAGCCGGCGATCCGCCGTGTGACGAACGCGCTGGATGCCGAACGCATCGCGGTGCGCGAAGCGCTCGGCTACCGCGCACCGCATTTCCCGCTCGCGGATCACTATGCGGCCGACGGCGACGAATGGATGTACGGGCGCGGCGCGCACGGCAAACTGACCGATAGCGGCGACTGGCGCGAGAAGATCGATCTGCGTTCCCATCGCTACATGCTCGAAGACACCCGGCTCGGGCTGTCGTTCATCGTGTCGTGCGGGCGCTGGGCCGGTGTGCCGACGCCGGTTGCGCAGGGGCTGCTGAGCATCGCGAGCGCGGTTGCCGTGCGCGACCTGTACGCGGAAGGCCGCACGCTGGAGCGGCTCGGGATCGCGGCGCTGTCGAAGGACGCGATGCGTGCGTTGCTCGACAACGGAATCACGGGTGTCGCGGGAGTCTCAGCATGAGCGCGGCCGCCGACGTGACGCGCGTGCACGTGCTCGGCGCGGGGCGCATGGGGCAGGGGATCGCGCTCGTGTTCGCCTTTGCCGGGATCGACGTCACGCTGATCGACTTCAAGCGGCGCGATGCGGCCGGCCAAAGCGCCTTCGACGATCGTACGCGCGACGAGATCGCCAGGCCGTTGCACGCGCAGGTCGCGCTCGGCCGCATCGATGCCGCGCAGGCCGGTGCGGCAATCGCGCGCATTGCGATCGTCGCGCGGGACGGAGCGGCCGAAGCGGTGCGCGAGGCAGACGTCGTGTTCGAGGCGCTGCCCGAAGTGCTCGATGCAAAAGCCGACGCATTGCGCTGGCTCGGCGAGCACGTCGATGCAAGCGCGACGATTGCGTCGACCACGTCGACGTTCGTCGTCACCGAATTGCAGCGCCATGTCGCGCACCCGGAACGGATGCTGAACGCGCACTGGCTGAACCCGGCATTGCTGATGCCGCTCGTCGAGATCAGCCGCAGCGACGCGACCGACCAGTCGGTGGTCGATGCGCTCGCCGCGCTGCTCGAACGCGTCGGCAAGAAGCCGGTGATCTGCGGGCCGGCGCCCGGCTACATCGTCCCGCGCATCCAGGCGCTCGCGATGAACGAGGCTGCGCGGATGGTCGAGGAAGGCGTCGCGAGCGCGGAGGATATCGATACGGCCATCCGCACCGGCTTCGGCCCACGCTTCGCGGTGCTCGGGCTGCTCGAATTCATCGACTGGGGCGGCTGCGACATCCTGTACTACGCGTCGAAGTACCTGGCCGGCGAGATCGGCCCGCGCTTCGCGCCGGCCGCGAGCGTCGTGCGCAACATGGAAACCGGGCGCGACGGCGTACGCACGGGCGCGGGCTTCCACGACTATGCGAACGTGGACGTGCCCGCGTACATGCGGCAGCGGCTCGGCGAGTTCGCGCGGCTGCTCGATCACCTGGGGCTGGCGCCGGTGTTCGACGGCGGGCGGCGCAACCAGGACGCGTAGCCCGGGCGTCGATGCCGAGCGGGTTCGCGGTGCCACGAGAGCGTGCACGTGGCACCGCGAGCCGGTGTGTCGCTCACTCGCCGACAAGGGCACGGGCAAGTGCACGGACGTGGCGGCCGGCGCGGGCCGCGTGCTCATGTCGTATCGCCGCGCGTGCCGGCGTCAGGCGTGACACGCGTCTCGCGCATCACGCACAGCGTCGCGACGGTCACGAGCCCGAGCGCAATGAGGAACAGCGAGACGGGCCACGACGCGTGATAGTGCGCGAGCAGCGCGGTCGCGATCAGCGGCGACATCCCGCCCGCGAAGATCGACGCGACTTCATGCCCGAGCGCGACGCCCGAGTAGCGCACCTCGGTGCTGAACAGCTCGCCGACGAGCGCGGGCAGCGTGCCGATCATCGCGCCGTGACTCACGGCGGTGCCGACCGTGAGCGCGAGCCATACGAGCGGCGTCACGCGCGTGTCGAGCAGCCAGAAGAACGGGAACGCGCACGCGACGAGGCTCAGCGCGCCGATCAGGTACACGGGCTTGCGGCCGATCCGGTCGGACAGCCGACCCCACGCGAGCATCGCGCCCATCTCGACGATCATCGCGATCATCACGCCGGTCAGCATCACGCCGTTCGGGATGCCGACGTATTTGCCGTAGACGAGCGAGAACGCGAGGAAGATGTACGCACCGCCGTTCTCGGCCACGCGCAGCCCCATCGCAAGCAGGATTTCCTTCGGATGGCGCCGGAGGCATTCGACGATCGGCAGGTGCGTGTGTGCGCCGCGCTTGCCGGCCTGCTCGAAGTCGCGGCTTTCCGGCAGGTGGCGGCGGATATAGATGCCGATCGCGAAGATGACGATGCTCGCGAGGAACGGCAGTCGCCAGCCCCACGCGCGGAACGCGTCGTCCGGCAGCGCCTGCGCGGCGAGAAACGCGGCCGACGACAGCACGAAGCCGCCGCCCACGCCGAGCTGGCTCCACGCGGCGTAATAGCCGCGTTGTTCCGGCGGCGCGTTCTCGCTGATCATCAGCACGCCGCCGCCCCATTCGCCGCCGGACGCGACGCCCTGCAGCAGGCGCAGCACGACGAGCGCGGCCGGCGCCCACACGCCGACCTGCGCATAGGTCGGCAGCAGGCCGATCGCGAAGGTCGACGCACCCATGATCAGCAGCGTCCATACGAGCGACGCCTTGCGTCCGTAGCGATCGCCGACGTGGCCGAACACGATCCCGCCGAGCGGCCGCGCGACGAAGCCCAGCGCGAAAGCCGCGAAAGCAGCAAGGCTGCCAGCCAGCGGCGACGCGCCGGGCGGAAAGAACACGTGGCCGAACACGAGCGCAGCGGCCGTGCCGTACACGAAAAAGTCGTACCACTCCATCGCGTTGCCGGCGACGGAGGCGATGACGATCCGGCGCAGTTGCCGGTCGGCGAGCGGCCGGGCGGCGCTCGGGGATTGCACGGTGTCGGTCGGGTACATGGCGGACTCTGAAGGGGGGCGGGCGCGTGCCGTCTGTGCAGCACTGCGGGCTAGTGTTGTCGGCACCGTGCCCCCGGTCAAATCCGCAGAAAAAGGGGAGTGACATCACTCCCGCTGATGATGGTCGCGGCGCGTCCCCGCGCCTATCCCACGCTTTCCCTCAGTAGCGCGATCATCCGCTGCGCCAGCGGCGGCACGTACGCGCCGGCCCGGTGCATCGCGCCGATGCGGCGGTCGAGGTCGAGCTCGCCGGCCCGCAGGTCGAGCGCGCGCAAGCCGGTCACCTGGTCGAGGGCATCCATGCCGCCGACACACAGCAGCGGTGTGCCGCGCAACAGCTGCAGCAGCGACGTATTGCCGAAGTCCGTCTCGATGCGCAGGCGCGGCGCGGGCAAGCCGCGTGCGCGGAACGCGTCGTCGATCCGGTGCCGCACGGGAATCGTCGCTTCCGGCAGCAACCACTCCTGATCGGCGAGGTCCGCGAGCGTGAGCCCGCGCTTGCGCTGCAGCGGGTGGGCGGCATCGGCGAGCACGGTCAGCCGGTCGTCGAACAGCGCGATGGTGTCGAGGCCGGCGTCCTGCTGCTGCGGTTCGGGCGCGACGACGAGATCGAGCTCGCCGGCCGCGAGCAGGTCGAGCAGTTCACGCGCGAGCCGG
>NZ_JAAGPB010000584.1:0-4523 GCF_017104585.1 Burkholderia sp. Ac-20392 | reverse complement strand
GCGTGACGACGTGACGACGTGACGGCGGAAGGATCCTGGAGAGTTCATTGATGAAAGCAGCACTCGATGTCGTGACCTACGGCGAAGCGATGGCGATGTTCGTCGCGACCGAGCCCGGCCATCTCGCGCACGCGACGCAATTCGCGAAGCGGATCGCGGGCGCCGACCTGAACGTGGCGATCGGCCTGTCGCGGCTCGGCTTCCGGGTCGGCTGGATGAGCCGCGTCGGCCGCGATTCGTTCGGCGGTTACGTGCTCGACACGCTGGCGCGCGAAGGCATCGACGCGTCGTGCGTGACCGTCGATCCGCGGTATCCGACCGGCTTCCAGCTGAAGTCGCGCAACGACGACGGCTGCGACCCGACCGTCGAATATTTCCGCAAGGGTTCCGCCGCGAGCCATCTGTCGTGCGACGACTACGTGGCCGACTACGTGCTCGGCGCGCGCCACCTGCACCTGACGGGCGTCGCGCCGGCGATCTCCGCGACGTCGTGCGAGCTCGCGTTCAAGCTCGCCCGCGAAATGCGCGCGGCCGGCAAGACGATCTCGTTCGACCCGAATCTGCGCCCGACGCTGTGGCCGTCCGCCGACGTGATGGCGAAGACGTTGAACGCAATCGCGTCGCTCGCGGACTGGGTGCTGCCGGGCATTGCCGAAGGGCGACAGTTGACCGGGCATGACACACCGGCCGACATCGCGGGCTTCTATCTTGCACAGGGCGCGCGCGGTGTCGTGATCAAGCTCGGTGCGGAAGGCGCGTACTACCGGACGGCCGACGGCCATGACGGAACGGTGACGGGCGAGCGCGTGCAGAACGTCGTCGACACGGTCGGCGCCGGCGACGGCTTCGCGGTCGGCGTGGTCAGCGCGCTGCTGGAGGGCAAGACGATCGAGCAGGCGGTGGCGCGTGGCAACCGGATCGGCGCGCTCGCGATCCAGGTGATCGGCGATTCGGAAGGGCTGCCGACCCGCGCCGCGCTCGATCGATTCGAAAACGTCAGCAATCGCGCCGATCGCTTAGAGGAAACCTTCACCGCGCAATGAGAGGCCGGACACGGCACAATCCGCGGACTCATTTCGTCGTGCTTGCGCACGGCAACATCCGGGACCGGGACGCGCGCCGAAGCGTGCGTTCCGACTGCGAAGCATGGGACCGGAGTAAGCGCTAAAGCGCTGACACTGGTCGACATAGGAGACATTCTGATGGCCAACACTCTCGCTGCCCGCCGCTGGTGGACGATCATGCCGATCGTCTTCATCACGTACAGCCTCGCCTACCTCGACCGCGCGAACTATGGATTCGCGGCCGCGGCCGGCATCAACCAGGACCTCGGGATCAGCAAGGGCCTGTCGTCGCTGATCGGTGCACTGTTCTTCCTCGGCTACTTCTTCTTCCAGATTCCCGGCGCGATCTATGCGGAACGCCGCAGCGTGAAGAAGCTCGTGTTCGTCAGCCTCATCCTGTGGGGCGCCTGCGCGGCGCTTACGGGCGTGGTCAGCAACATCCCGTCGCTGATGGCGATCCGCTTCGTGCTCGGCGTCGTCGAGGCGGCCGTGATGCCGGCGATGCTGATCTACATCAGCAACTGGTTCACGAAGAACGAGCGCTCGCGGGCGAACACGTTCCTGATCCTCGGCAACCCGGTCACCGTGCTGTGGATGTCGATCGTGTCGGGCTATCTCGTGCACGAATTCGGCTGGCGCCACATGTTCATCGCCGAAGGCGTGCCGGCCGTCCTCTGGGCCGTGTGCTGGTGGTTCCTCGTGCAGGACAAGCCGGCCGACTCGCCGTGGCTCAACGCGCAGGAAAAGCGCGACCTCGACGCCGCGCTCGCGGCCGAGCAGGCAACGATCAAGCCCGTGCGCAACTATGGCGAGGCGTTCCGCTCGCCGGCCGTGATCAAGCTGTGCGCGCAGTATTTCTGCTGGAGCATCGGCGTGTACGGCTTCGTGCTGTGGCTGCCGTCGATCGTCAAGAATGGCTCCGACCTCGGGATGGTCGCGACCGGCTGGTTGTCCGCGCTGCCGTATCTCGCGGCGACGATCGCGATGCTCGCCGCGTCGTGGGCGTCCGACAAGGTCGGTTCGCGCCGCGGCTTCGTGTGGCCGTTCCTGCTGATCGGCGCGGCTGCGTTCGCCGCATCGTACGCACTCGGTTCGTCGCACTTCTGGATCTCGTATGCGCTGCTGGTCGTGGCAGGCGCCGCGATGTACGCGCCGTACGGCCCGTTCTTCGCGATCGTGCCGGAACTGCTGCCGAAGAACGTCGCCGGCGGTGCGATGGCGCTGATCAACAGCATGGGCGCGCTCGGCTCGTTCGTCGGCTCGTACTTCGTCGGTTACCTGAACGGTGCGACCGGCTCGCCCGTCGCGTCGTACGCATTCATGAGCGCCGCGCTCGTCGCCGCGGTGATCCTCACGCTGTCCGTCAAACCCCAGGCGCGCGATACGCATCCGCTCGCGACGCCGCTGCAAGGAAAATGAATCAGATGAAGCCCCGTATCGTCGCGTACAAGCCGCTGCCCGATGACGTCCTCGCGTACCTGCGCGAGCATGCGGACGTCGTGCAGGCCGACGGCGCCGCAGCCCTCGCCGATGCGCTCGGCGATGCGGACGGCGCGATCGGCGCGAGCCTGAAGGTCACGCCGCAGATGCTCGACCGCGCCCCGCGGCTGAAGGCGTGGTCGACGATCTCGGTCGGCTACGACAACTTCGACGTTGCGGACCTCACGCGGCGCGGGATCGTGCTCGCCCATACGCCGGACGTGCTGACCGAGTCGACCGCCGATACGGTGTTTTCGCTGATCCTTGCGTCCGCGCGACGCGTGGTCGAGCTGGCCGAGTGGGTGAAGGCCGGCAACTGGCATCACAGCATCGGCCCCGACCTGTACGGCACCGACGTGCAGGGCAAGACGCTCGGCATCGTCGGGCTCGGGCGGATCGGCGGCGCGGTCGCGCGCCGCGCGGCGCTCGGCTTCCGGATGCAGGTGCTGTACGCGAACCGCTCCGCGCATGCGGAAGCCGAGACGCAGTACGGCGCGCGGCGCGTCACGCTCGACGAACTGCTCGCGCAAGCGGATTTCGTGTGCCTGCAGGTGCCGCTGTCCGCGGAAACGCACCACCTGATCGGCGGGGCCGAATTCGCGAAGATGAAGCGCGGGGCGATCCTGATCAACGCATCGCGCGGGCCGGTGGTCGACGAAGCCGCGCTGATCGATGCGCTGCGCGCGGGCACGATCCGCGGAGCGGGGCTCGACGTGTTCGAGAAGGAGCCGCTGGCGGCGGATTCGCCGCTGCTGCAGATGATGAATGTCGTCGCGCTGCCGCATATCGGCTCGGCGACGCACGAGACGCGCCATGCGATGGCGCGCTGCGCTGCGGAAAACCTGGTCGGCGCGCTGGCCGGCACGCTGCGCACGAATCTCGTCAACCCGGATGCGCGCGCACAGGTCTGATCCGCCATATTCGTCCGGCCGGGGTGACGCCGGCGCTGTTAGAGGCGATGATCTTGGTGCCGGAGGGCTGGCTGCGTTATGATCCCCGCGCGTCGCGTCGACGCGCCCGGCAACGCTGCCGGTGGCGTCCCGCGACGGGTATCCGCGCCAGGTCCGGTGCGGCCGACTGCTTTTGCAGGTAACCGGGGCGGGTGCCGACGCGCCGGCGCCGATCAGCAGCGAAGCAGGGGATCGGCGTAAGCTCAAGCGCCAACGCTGACCGACCGCGAAGCATGGGGTCAGCGTAAGCGCTAAAGCGCTAACGCTGACCGACAGGAGATTCCACCGGGTGGCTTACGTTTCCAACAACAAAGGTCCGTCTGCTCACGAAGCGGCGCGGATCGTACGTCGCGAGGCACGACAGTGACCGATTCGCAACCAACCACGACGCGTCCGGCGACGATCAGCGATGTCGCGCGCGAGGCCGGCACGGGCAAAACCAGCGTGTCGCGCTACCTCAACGGCGAGACGCACGTGCTGTCCACCGATCTGCGCCAGCGGATCGAAACGGCCATCGCACGGCTGAACTACCGGCCGAACCAGATGGCACGCGGGCTCAAGCGCGGCCGCAACCGCTTGCTCGGCATGCTCGCGGCCGACCTGACCAATCCCTATACCGTCGAAGTGCTGCAGGGCGTCGAAGCCGCATGCCATGCGCTCGGCTACATGCCGCTGATCTGTCACGCGGCCAACGAAGTCGAGATGGAGCGCCGCTTCCTGCAACTGCTCACGACCTACCGCGTCGAAGGCCTGATCGTCAACGCGCTCGGCGCCGACGAGGACGTGCTGCGCCCGCTGCGCGGGGCCGGCATCCCGGCCGTGCTCGTCGACCGGACGGTCGAGGGCTTCGAGGCCGACCTGATCGGCCTCGACAACGGCGATGCGATCGAGACGGCGCTCGCGCACCTGATTGAACACGGTTTCGACGCAATCCATTTCATCGTGCAGCCGTTCGAGCGCGTCAGCTCACGGCGCCTGCGCGAGGCCGCGTTCCGCACGGCACTGGCGGCGCGCGGGCGTCAGCCCGCGA
>NZ_JAAGPB010000583.1:0-4714 GCF_017104585.1 Burkholderia sp. Ac-20392 | reverse complement strand
GTCGCCCGTGCGGTACATGCGCGCGCCCGGCACGAACGGATCGGGCACGAAGCGCTCGGCGGTCAGCGCCGGACGGCCGAGATAGCCGCGCGCGAGGCCCGCGCCCGCGAGATACAGTTCGCCGGTCGCACCGGCCGGCACCGGCTGCCAGGCCGCATCGAGCACGTGCAACTGCAGGTTCGCAATCGGATGGCCGATCGGCACCGCGACCGCATTTGCGTCGTCGGGGCCGCAGGTCCAGTGCGACACGTCGATTGCCGCTTCGGTCGGCCCGTACAGGTTCACGAGCGTCGCGTTCGGCAGCAGCCGCGCCATCTTCGCGACGAGTTCCGGCGCGAGCGCCTCACCGCTCGCGACGATCAGGCGCACGCTGTCGCACTGCGCGGCGGCCGAGAAATCGTCGAGATAGGCGGCGAACGCGGCGAGCATCGACGGCACGAAGTGCAGCACCGTCACGCCGTGCGCATGGATCGCGGCGGCCAGGCGCGCCGGATCGCGGTGATCGCCGGGCGCGGCGATCGCGAGCTTCGCGCCGATCGCCAGCGGCCACACGAATTCCCATACCGACACGTCGAAGCCGAACGGCGTCTTGTGCAGCACGACGTCGTCGCGCGTGAGCCGGTATGCGTGCTGCATCCACGCGATCCGGTTCGCGAGCGCGCCGTGCGTGTTGCCGGCGCCCTTCGGCTTGCCGGTCGAACCGGACGTGTAGATCAGGTACGCGAGTTGGGCGTCGTCGATCGTGGCGGTCGCGTTGGCAGCGTCGTTTTCGGTTTCATCGGCGAGCAGGTCCGCAACCGTGAGCAACTGGGTTGTCGCACCGTCACCCAGTGCGGCCTCGACCTGCTCGCGCAGGTGGGCCTGCGTGATCGCGACCGCCGGCCGCGCGTCGCGCAACATGTATGCAATGCGCTCGGCCGGATAGTCGGGATCGATCGGCAGGTAAGCCGCCCCGGCCTTCAGCACGCCAACCAGCGCCATCACCATGTCGAACGAACGCTCGACGCACAGCGCGACCGGCGTGTCGGGCTGCACGCCGCGTCGGCGCAGCGCGGCCGCGATGCATGACGTGCTGACGTCGAGTTCGCGATAGGTTGTGCGATGCACACCGCCGTGAATGTCCGCGTATTCGAGCGCGATTGCGTCGGGCGTCGACCGTGCCGCGTCGGCGAACTGCAGATGCAGCGGCTGACGTTGTTCGTCCGGCCAGGTGTGCGCGGTGTCCTGCGCACGTACCAGCACGTCGCGAGTGGCATCGTCGGCGATCGACAGCGTGCCGAGCAGCGCATCCGGCGTGCGGGCCAGCGCATCGAGTGCGCATGCGAACGCGCGGTGCCAGGTTTCAACCTGTCGTGCATCGACGCGCGCGGTGTCGTAGCCGTAGTCGATCGTCAGCTCGGCGCCACTCTCGATCACGAGCGTCAGCGCGAAATCGGTCGCTTCGATGCTGCGCACGCCGCTCAATGCGAGTGCACGCGGATCGGCGTCGCGCGCCGAGTCGTCCACCGGGTAGTTCTCGAACACGACCAGCGTGTCGAACAGTGCGCCGCCCGCGCCGCGCGCCCAGCGCTGGATGTCGGCGAGCGGTGTGTGTGCGTGCTCGGCGGCAGCCGCATTCTCGCGTTGCAGCGTTTGCAGCCAGTCGGCCGCGCGTTGCTGCGGCGCGGGTGCGGTAATGACCGGCAGCGTGTTGATGAAGAGACCGAGTACCGAATCGACGTCCGCGAGTGCATCCGGACGGCCCGCGACGGTCGCGCCGAACGCGACGGCCGGCTGGTGCGTCATCCGCTGCAGTGCGAGCGCCCAGGCGCCCTGCACCAGCGTGTTGACGGTCAGCTTCAGTGCACGGGCGGTCTGCGCGACGCGCGTCATCGCGTCGGCATCGAGCGTTGCGCGCCACGTGACCATTTCGGCATCCGCGCGGTCGGCCGTGCGTTCCGCAATCAGCGTCGGTGCGTCGAGTCGCGCGAGGCGTTCCGTCCAGAAGCGCTCGTCGACGTCGCGGTCGCGCGTGCCGAGCCATGCGATGAAGTCGCGATAACGCAGCGCCGGGCGGCTCGCGAACGGCGATACGGCGTCCGGGTCGCGATAGTCGCGCAGCACGTCGGCGAGCAGGCGCGCGGTGCTCCAGCCGTCGAGCAGCACGTGGTGACGCGTCCACACGACGCGCCATGCTGCGTCGGTCACGCGGATCAGCGTGAGCCGCATCAGCGGCGGTTCGCGCCAGTCGAAACCGCGTGCGCGGTCGGCCGCGAGCCATGCGTCGAAATCGGCATCGAACGTGTCGCCGCGCGTGCGCCAGTCGAGCTGTTCGACCGGCATTCGTGCGTGGCGATGCACGCACTGCAGCGGCGCGGCCTCGTCCGGCATCACGCTCGTGCGCAGGATGTCGTGGCGCGCGATCGACGCTTCGAATGCGGCGGCGAGCCGGTCGGCGTCAAGCGCGGTCGCGGTCGCGACGAGCTGGTTCACATAGCTGGCGTGACCGGGTGCGAACAGCGCATGGAACAGGATGCCCTGCTGCATCGGCGACAACGGATACACGTCGTCGATCGTGCGCCAGTCGAGCGGCGTGCGTTCGATCGCGGCCTGCGTCAGGCCGGCGGCCTGCGCGAGCGGGAAATCGCCCGGCGTCGCGCCACCGCCGCGATGCGCCACGCGCGACGCGCACGCTTCGACGAGTTCGCGCAGCGCCGCCGCGAAGCGTTCGGCGAATGCGTCGATCGTCGCGCGTTCGAATTGCGGTGCGCCGTAGACCCAGTGCACTTTCAGCGTGCGTGCGCCGTCACGATCCGTGTCGAGGTAGGCGTGGATCGCGAGCGTATTGCCGAGCGGCCCCTGTGGATCGCGCTCGACGCCGGTACCGCCGAAGCGCGGCACGAGCGTGGCATCGCGCGGTGCGTCGAACTGACCGAGATAGTTGAACGTGACGCGCGGACGCGGCACGGCGGCCAGCGCCGCACGCGTCGCCGCATCGCCGTAGTGCGCGAGCACGCCGAAGCCGAGCCCCTTGTACGGCACCGCGCGCAGCACGTCCTTGACAGCGCCCAGCGTGTCACGCGGCGTGGCCGCGACCGGCAGCGTCACCGGGTAATGGCTCGTCAGCCAGCCGATCGTGCGGCTCGCATCCGCGTCGTCGAACAGCGCCTCGCGGCCATGCCCTTCCAGTTCGACGCGGCACGATGCGGCACCGCTGACGCCGGCCAGCGTCAGCGCGAGCGCCGCACCCAGCAGTTCGATCGTCTGCGTGCGATAGGCCGCATGCGCATCGGTCAGCGCTGCGCGCGTCAATGCCGCGTCGATTGTTTGCACGACGACAGCCGCATCGGCGTTAGTCGTCGTTGCGTCGGGATGGTCGGGCACGATGTCGTCGCCCTGCGCCATGCCGGCCCAGTAAGCGGCTTCGTCCGCGAACGGCGATGCCGGTTCCGTCGCCGCACGGGCGAGCCGTGCGGCCCACGCATCCGCGCGCAGGCCCGGCTGCGACAGCCGGATCGGCGTGCGTTCGCATGCGGCACGGTACGCCGCGTCCAGGTCGTCGAGCAGGATGCGCCACGACACGCCGTCGACGATCGCATGGTGAATCGCGAGATAGAGCTGCGTCGAGCCGTCGGGCAAGCGTGCCGCGCAGGCGCAGGCAATCGGCCCGCGGCCGAGGTCGAGACGGCGCTGCAATGCGTCGAAGCGCGCAAGCGCGTCGGCTTCGTCGCGGGCGGAGACTTCGACGAACGGCAGTGCGTCGTACGGCTTCGCCGCATCGCTGGCGTGCCACGTACCGTCCGCGCCACGCGCGAAACGCTGGCGGAATGCATCGTGATGCGTCAGCAATGATTCGAAGGCGCGCGCGAACGCATCGGCGTCGAACGACCCGCGCACGTCGAATGCAACCGACTGGTTCCAGTGGCCCGGATGCGGGATGTCGAGCGCGAAGAAGCGCTGCTGCGCGGGCGTCAGGACCTTTGCAGTCACCGGTGCGCTGGCTGCGACCGCGGGTTGTACGGCAGCAGCGGCAGCCACGTCCTCCGTCTTCGCGATGCGGGCGAGTTCGGCGACCGTCGGGCCGTCGAACAGTTGCTTCGGCGTAAAGCGCACGCCGCGCTTGCGCGCACGGGCGATCACCTGCAGCACGAGAATCGAATCGCCGCCGAGTTCGAAGAAATTGTCGTTGCGGCCAACCTGCGGCGCCTTCAGCACGGCCTGCCAGACGTCGGCGAGCACCGTTTCGACCGCGCCCTGCGGTGCATCGCCGGATGCAGTCGCGACCGGCGCAGCCGCCAGTTCGCGCAGCGCGGCGCGATCGATCTTGCCGTTCGCCGTGACCGGCAGGCGCGCGAGCGCGACGAATTGTGCGGGCACCATGTAGTCGGGCAGTTTCGCGGCAAGCGCTGTGCGCAAGGCAGCCTCGTCGAAGTTCGCACCGTCGCGCATCACGACGAACGTCGCGAGCCGCAGGCGGCCATCGTGTTCGATCGCGAGCGTTTCAGCCTGCGCAACCGGGCCGGCCGCACGCACCGCCGCACTCACCTCGCCCGGTTCGACACGGTAGCCGCGAATCTTCACCTGGTCGTCGATGCGGCCAAGGAACGCGAGCCGGCCATCCACACGCAACCGTACGCGGTCACCCGTGCGATACAGCCGCGCGCCGGGCGTGAACGGATCGGGAACGAAGCGTTCGGCAGTCTGCGCCGGGCGCCCGAGGTAGCCGCGCGCGACA
>NZ_JAAGPB010000582.1:0-237 GCF_017104585.1 Burkholderia sp. Ac-20392 | reverse complement strand
AGACAGAGAAGGGACAAACAGATGAGACGAAAGAGGAAAGGAAGAACAGGAGTGAAGAGAAGGAGGGCGGGGAAGGAGAAAGGATGTAGAAGAGAGGGGGTATAACAAAGCAAGCATAAATAGTAGAGTACGAAGTAAGGAGAGCAGGGAAAAGGAGGAAAAGAGGAAGAGACACGAGGGAGGAGAGTGAAACGGAAGAGGAAAACAAGGAGACAAAATGATTTTTTTTTTTTAAGG
>NZ_JAAGPB010000581.1:0-4432 GCF_017104585.1 Burkholderia sp. Ac-20392 | reverse complement strand
AGCCGCGCATCGTGCCGCCGGCCCCGCGCGCCGCGGCCAGCCCGCGTGCGGTGCCGAGCGTCGTGCTGACGCCGAAGGAGCGCGCGATTCTCGAATTGCTCGCGCGCAACCTGTCGAACAAGGAAATTGCGGTGGCGCTCGCCGTCGGCGAGGAAACCGTGAAGTGGCACCTGAAGAACCTGTTCGGCAAGCTCGACGCCAGCTCGCGCAAGCATGCGGTGCGCCGTGCGCTGGTGCTCGGCCTGCTCGAAAGCGCGCCCTGACGCTGTAACGCCGGCTCCGCCATTCGGGCGTATTGCCGCGCCCGCCTTTCCCCGATTCTCCGCAACCCTGCCCCCCGTGCGTGGGGGGGAGCGGCCGCCCGCCGTTGCGTAGTCTTTCAGCACGGCTCGCACCGGCGATGCATTTCACGCGTTCCCGCCAGCCTCGATGCTTCCCCGCTTCACCCGGACGGGCTCGATCCCGTCCGGTCCAATACGACCCTGGAGACTTCATGAAGACGAAACTGGCCGCGCTCGCGGCGCTTGCCGGCTGTTCGGCGCTCGCGCACGCGCAATCCTCCGTCACGCTCTACGGCGTGATCGACTCGGGCCTGATGTACCAGAGCACGTCGGCGGCGTCGTTCAGCCCGACCGCGCCGAACACGGGCAAGGTGTTCCGCATGAAGGACGGCGGCATCTACTCGAGCTTCTGGGGCATCAAGGGCAGCGAGGACATCGGCGGCGGCTACAAGATCAACTTCAAGCTGCAGGGCTCGTTCGACAGCGGCAGCGGCAAGCTGCAGCTGAGCGACACGCCGGGCGCCGTCGCGATCTTCAACCAGGTCGCGTCGCTCGGCGTGTCGGGCCCGTTCGGTTCGTTCACGGCCGGCCGCCAGATCGTGCCGATGATCTACGCGATGGCCGACACCGACGTGCGCAACGCGCAGTTCTTCGGCAGCGTGCTGATCGCGTGGCTCGGCCTGAACACGGCGGCCGGCTGGACGGGGACGAGCACCAACGCTGCGATCGGGGCGCTGTACGACAGCAATGCGCTCGTCTACCAGTCGCCGACCTTCGCGGGTGCGTCGATCGCGCTCGAATACGCGCCGGGCGGCGTGGCCGGGCAGTTCCAGGGCGGCACGCGCGAATCGGTCGTGCTCAAGTATGCGAACTACGGGCTCAACGCATCGGCCGTCTACTACAACGGGCACGACACGAGCCCGGCGCCGGGCGTCGCGCCGACCGGCGTCGACAACAACCGCTTCATCTACTTCGGCGCGAAATACACGATCCACGATTTCTCGGTGTCGGCGTCGTACGGCAACGGCCGGAATCCGTCGCATGCGGACAAGGTGAACCTCGACATGCTGTCGGCCGGCATCGGCTATCGCTTCACGCCCGCGCTGCAGGTGACGTCCGCCGTGTATTACCTGAAGGACCGCAACGTCTCGGCGAACAAGTCGACGGCGGTCGTGCTCGCGGCCGACTACAGCCTGTCGAAGCGGACGATGGTCTATGCGCAGGTCGGCCACGTGAACAATCGCGGCACGATGGACCAGATGCTCGTGTACGGGCAGCCGGTCGCGCCGGGCGTCGGCACGACGGCCGCGATGATCGGGCTGCGGCACAACTTCTGATCTCTGCCGGCGGCGGCTCCCGGCGGCGTGGCGGCCGCCATCGGCATCGATCGCCGGGATCGGCTACAGTGGGCGTTTTCGGCGCGCTCCGCCCTGCTGCCGCCGCGTCGCGAACCGTGCGCGAGCGCGGCGGCATCGGCGGAGCGTGGATTCTCCACTTCGACGAGCGAACCTCCATGTCCGACCTGTCCGCCTTCCCGATCACGCAAAAGTGGCCGGCCCAGCATCCCGACCGTCTCCAGCTCTACTCGCTGCCGACGCCGAACGGCGTCAAGGTGTCGATCATGCTCGAGGAAACCGGCCTGCCGTACGAGCCGCACCTCGTGCGCTTCGACACGAACGATCAGCTTTCGCCGGCATTCCTGTCGCTGAACCCGAACAACAAGATCCCGGCGATCATCGATCCGAACGGCCCGGACGGCAAACCGCTGCCGCTGTTCGAATCGGGCGCGATCCTGATCTATCTCGCGGACAAGACGGGCCAGTTGATCCCGAAGGATCTCGCGGGCCGCTACGAGACGATCCAGTGGGTGATGTTCCAGATGGGCGGCATCGGGCCGATGTTCGGCCAGGTCGGCTTCTTCCACAAGTTCGCCGGCCGCGATTATGAGGACAAGCGTCCGCGCGACCGTTACGTTGACGAGTCGAAGCGCCTGCTCGGCGTGCTCGACGCGCATCTCGCGAACCGCCAGTGGGTGATGGGCGATGCGTATACGATCGCCGATATTGCGATCTTCCCGTGGGTGCGGAACCTTGTCGGGTTCTATGAGGCGGGGGATCTGGTTGGGTTCAGCGAATTCCGGAACGTCAAGCGGGTGCTTGATGCGTTCGTTGCGCGACCGGCTGTCGAGCGTGGGCTCAATATTCCGGCACGGAGTTGATGGGTTGAGCGGGCGCACGATGTGCGGGCCGCGAACTGAAAAGCCCGCCGCATTGCGCGGCGGGCTTTTTTTGTTCATCGCGAATTTCCGGGGAATGCCAGGAAGACTGTCGGTGTTCGGCCAGGAGGAGACAAGCGACCGAAAGGTCTGAATTGCGGACAATCGGCAGTGTTGTTTGTGACCGGAGAGCATTAGAAAACTGACACGCAATTGAATTGGCGTGACATTCACATGGGTGTCGGGTTTAATCGCCTCACGAACAAAGTACCGAACGGTGTCGTTGCGATCTTTCGAAGCCGATCCGATGGAGACCTATAGATATGCGCGAACTCGAAACGCTGGTAAAAAAGTATGGCGGGGCGGTGGATCATATCAGGGGAGTCACTCACGTCCACATGCCATTGAAGCTATCTTCAAAGATTGATGTGGGCTTCGCAACGACTTATTCCGCGGGATGGCTTGGTCGTCTTTTTCCATTCCTTCGCCACTTTGAAATGCAACAGGGGCTGTATATTTACGGCGACCGGGCAGAGATTCTGTCCCGCGCCATCGGACACGATCACGAGCTTTGTTCTGCGCTACGCTTCGTCCTCGATCAGTATGCGTTTGACGTGGAATGCACTGACATGTGGCTAGTTGCAAGCTTGAATACGATTTCTCGGCCGCTGTCGCTCGATCCTAGCGGAGGATGGCATTTGGTTTCAAACCTTGCAACGATTACCGGTCGATTGCGTGAACTCGACTATCACGAATTTGATACGACTCCCGGCTCGATCTTTACACGGGGGCCGGGTCGCTTTCGCAAGCTATCTACCAGGGCGGTCTTCGTGGCCATGTTTTGCATACCGCTTTATTTAATGATTCACTTTTCGCATCCAATCACGGCATTGAAGTAAGGCGCGCAAGCTCGTCGCGCAAAGCCTGCCGACACAGAGGGGCACAACGGCCGCTTTTGCCACGCGCGGAAGTCCGCTCCAGGTCGGTAAGCGACGCTCGAGAAAATATACGAAGAACTTCTTTGCCCGCCTCCTGCGTTTGCATAACGCATCCGGCGGCGCTACTTTCCATCCGTCCCCTTCGACACCCCCTCTCCCAGCCCCGCCAGCAGCTTTCCCAGCAGATCCGACAACTGCACCTGTTCCGCATCCGACAACACGCCCAGCAACTCCCGCTGATTGTCGATATGCGCGACAACCGCTTCATCGATCAACGCACGGCCCGTCTCCGTCAGCGCCACAAGCGTCCCACGCCCATCCGCCGGGTTCGGCCGGCGCTCCACCCACCCTGCCTTCTGCAACCGGTCGATCCGCGCAGTCATCCCCCCCGACGACATCATCAGCGCGTCGTAAAGCGCCGTCGGCGTCAGCGCGAACGGCGCCCCGCCACGCCGCAACGTCGCCAGTACGTCGAATTCACCCGGCTGCATCCCGTAGCGCGCGAACAGCGGATTGAGACGGTCGCGCGCGATCACGAGCGCCGCTTCCTGCAACCGCCCCATCACCACCATCGACGACGCGTCGAGATCCGGACGCTCGGCGCGCCATTGTGCGAGCGCATGCTCGGCTCGATCCATTAACCCTCCTCGGCTCACCAGTTATCTTGACGTCGAGACAAATCAGCATTTATCTTGATGTCGAGATACTTTACATGAAAACGCGCGTCGCCTCACCGGGGTCGCGCACCGATATCGAGGGCTTTGCAATGAATCGCTTCACTTCCCCCGGATGGCGGCTCGCCGCCATCGTCCTGGTCGGGCTGAACCTGCGGCCGGCGCTTGCCGCGGTCGGCCCGCTGCTCGACATGATCCAGCGCACGACCGGCATCAGTGACGGCGCCGCCAGCCTGCTGACGACGATCCCGATCCTGCTGATGGGGCTCGGCGCGCTGAGCGCGCGGCGCCTGCAGCGCCTGACCGGCATCGCGGGCGGCGTCA
>NZ_JAAGPB010000580.1:0-4736 GCF_017104585.1 Burkholderia sp. Ac-20392 | reverse complement strand
GGCCGCCGACGGCGCGGCCGTCGTGCCGGTGGTCGCCGCGGCCATCGAGACGCCGGCCACGACTCTCGACGACGACTACCGCTACCGCCTCGCGCGCAAGGACGTGCACATCGCGTTCGCGAATCTCGGGCAGGCGTTCCAGCGGATGATGATCGAGCCGAAGGCGCACCAGCGCTTCGTGCCCGAACTGAACGACCTGCTCGTGCAGACTCACGTGCTCGGCGCGCAGATCACGGCCGCCGCGCCGCTGATCCGCACGGCCTGCGCGGCCGACGGCAGCATCCTCCACGACGACGCGCTGCATCGCGGCCTCGCCGCGGTGCTCGACAATCTCGAGAAAGCCGAGGCCGGCGAGCCGCCGCCGGCCGATCAGCTCGACGCGTCGAAGCAGATCACGCGCGACCTCGATGCGATGGTCGTGTCCGCGGAGAAATCCGATGCGGTGGGCGCCGAACTCACGCACGACCTGAAGGTGCTCGCGCACCAGTGCAAGCAGATGCTCGCGTCGTCGCTGCTGATCCGCAAGGATGCGAGCGTGATCCGCCTGCCCGCCTGACCCCGGCTTTACCCCGCCGGTGGCCGGCCCGCGCATGCCGCGGATCGGCCCCGGCGCTCCCCGATTCAACGACCCCGAAGCATGACCTGCCCGTTCCACGCGGCCTGCGCGCTCGATGCGCGACCGCCCCGCCCCCTATTGCGCCCGGCGCGCCAGTCAGGGAATACCCGATTCCGGTCACCCAGTCCGGCTTGTTATCATTCGTTCACATTTAAGTTGTCTATACAACTTGAGCCAATCGGACCGGCCCCGCTCGCCCGGTCCGTCGCATAACGATATCGGAGACACGATGAAAAACTTGCAGCGCCACCTGAGCGCGCGGCACATCCGCTTTCTCGCGCTGGGTTCGGCGATCGGCACGGGCCTGTTCTACGGCTCGGCATCCGCGATCCAGCTCGCGGGCCCGGCCGTGATCCTGGCGTACATCCTGGGCGGCGCGGCCGTCTACATGGTGATGCGCGCGCTCGGCGAGATGGCCGTGCGCGATCCCGTCGCCGGCTCGTTCGGCCACTACGCGACCGAGAACCTCGGCCCGTTCGCCGGGTTCGTCACCGGCTGGACCTACACGCTCGAAATGGTGATCGTCGCGATCGCCGACATCACCGCGTTCGGCATCTACATGGGTTTCTGGTTTCCGGATGTCCCGCAATGGATCTGGGTACTCGGCGTCGTCGCGATCATCTGCGGGCTCAACCTGTGCCACGTGAAGGTGTTCGGCGAGCTCGAGTTCTGGCTGTCGATCATCAAGGTCGGCGCGATCGTCGCGATGATCGGCGGCGGCGTCGCGATCCTGCTGACCGGCATGCACTTCGGCCACTCGGCCGACGTGCCGACGTTCGCGAACCTGTGGAACCACGGCGGCTTCCTGCCGAACGGCGTCGGCGGGCTGATCGCGTCGCTGTCGGTCGTGATCTTCGCGTACGGCGGGATCGAGGTGATCGGCATGAGCGCCGGCGAGGCGAAGGATCCGGAGCGCGTGATTCCGCGCGCGATCAACGCGGTGCCTGCGCGCATCCTGCTGTTCTACGTGCTGACGATGGTCGTGTTGATGTCGATCAGCCCGTGGACGGGCGTCGGCAACGAAGGCAGCCCGTTCGTGCAGATCTTCTCGGCGCTCGGCGTGAAGTCGGCTGCGACGATCCTCAACCTGGTGGTGATCAGCGCGGCGATCTCCGCGATCAACAGCGACATCTTCGGCGCGGGCCGGATGATGTTCGGGATGGCGCGCCAGGGCCAGGCGCCGCGCGTGCTGATGACGACGTCGCGGCACGGCGTGCCGTGGGTCACGGTGCTCGTGATGGCGGTCGCGTTGCTGGTCGGCGTGCTGCTCAACTACCTGATGCCGAAGGACGTGTTCCTGATGGTCGCGGCGATCGCGACGTTCGCCACCGTGTGGGTGTGGCTGATGATCCTGCTGTCGCAGGTCGCGATGCGCCGCCGGCTGTCGGGCGCCGAAGTCGCGGCGCTGAAGTTCAAGGTGCCGTTGTGGCCCGTCGCGCCGGCACTGACGATCGCGTTCATGGGCTTCGTGATCGTGATGCTCGGGTGGTTCGAGGACACGCGCGTCGCGCTGTATGTCGGCGCGGCCTGGCTCGCGCTGCTCGCGCTCGTGTTCTACGCACGGATCCGCCCGAAGTTCGCACCTGCGTCACGTTGACGCACGACTGACTTGCGTACGCGGCGCGCCGGTTCCGGCGCCCGCTTCTCTCCCGGCTCCGCGCAGCGTCTGGCGCGCCAACAGCCGGAGATTCATCCCCTTCGCATGCACCCTACGTGCGCGGCCCGCCGGGCCGCGCATCTGCACGTCAGTGCGACGCTGCGCTCGCGGCCTCGGCCGGATGGGCTTCGTCGTACGCGTGCTTCTGCGAAATCGCGTTGTACAGGATCGTCCCGATCACGAGCAGCACGGCCACGACGATCAGGATGCTCACGTTGCGGACAGGGTTCTTCTTGCGCTGATCGTTCATGGTCGGGCGATTCCGTCAAATTCATCGAAGCGGGCATTCTACGCGCTTGCGCGCCCGCTGCGACGCGCCGTTTCCGATCCTCATCCCCCGCCTCCTCCCGCCTGCCGCAAGCTTTCATTTGATAACCATTCCCATTTCGATCTAGAATCTCTAGTCTTTCATTTTGTAATGTTTCGGGTCGCTCGGGCGGCAGGCGCGCCCCGGAACGCTCCCTTCGTCCACCTGCCCCTTCCGGAGTCTTCATGTCGAATCCGCGCACCCGCCTGCTGCCGCTTGCCGGCGCCCTCGCCCTTGCCGCCGCCGCTTTCGCGCCGCTGGCCCAGGCAGCCGAGGAAGTGAGCCTGTACACCACCCGCGAACCGAAGCTGATCCAGCCGCTCATCGACGCGTTCACCAAGCAGAGCGGCGTCAAGGTCAACACGGTGTTCGTGAAGGACGGCCTGCTCGAACGCGTGAAGGCGGAAGGCGCGCAGTCGCCGGCCGACGTGCTGATGACGGTCGACGTCGGCAACCTGCTCGATCTCGTCGACGGCGGGCTCACGCAGCCGGTGCGCTCGAAGGCGCTCGACGACGCGATTCCCGCGAACCTGCGCGGCGCGAACGGCGACTGGTACGCGCTGTCGCTGCGCGACCGCGTGCTGTACGTCGAGAAGGACCTGAAGGTCGATGCGTTCCGCTACGAGGATCTCGCCGATCCGAAATGGAAGGGCAAGGTCTGCATCCGCTCGGGCCAGCATCCGTACAACACGGCGCTCGTCGCGGCGATGATCGCGCACGACGGCGAAGCGGCGACCGAGAAGTGGCTGCGCGGCGTGAAGGCGAACCTCGCGCGCAAGGCGACGGGCGGCGACCGCGACGTCGCGCGCGACATCCTCGGCGGCATCTGCGACGTCGGCCTCGCGAACGCCTACTACGTCGGTCACATGAAGAATGCGGAGGCCGGCAGCGATGCGCGCAAGTGGGGTGACGCGATCAAGGTCGTGCGCCCGACGTTCGCGAACGCGAAGAGCGGCGGCACGCACGTGAACATCAGCGGCGCAACGGTCGCGAAGCACGCGCCGCACAAGGCCAACGCGGTAAAACTGCTCGAATATCTCGTGTCGCCGGAAGCGCAGGCGCTGTATGCGCAGGCGAACTACGAATACCCGGTGCGCGCGAACGTGAAGCTCGACCCGGTGATCGCCAGCTTCGGCACGCTGAAGATCGACCCGCTGCCGCTGGCGGACATCGCGAAGCATCGCAAGCAGGCAAGCCAGCTGGTCGACAAGGTCGGCTTTGACAACTGACGCAACCACCGCCGGCGCGCGCCGCCCGTCGTGCCGGCCGCGCCTGCTGCCGCGCGCGGGCAGCCTGTGGCTGGTCGCGACGCTGGCGATCGCCGCGGCGGTCGCGGCGCCGCTTACGGTGCTCGTCGCCGCCGCGTTCGACGCCGATCTCGCGCACTGGCGACATCTCGCCGAATTCGTGCTGCCGCAGGCGCTCGTCAATACGCTGCTGCTGCTCGCGGGCGTCGGCGCGATCGTGTCGATCGTCGGCACGGGCTGCGCATGGCTCGTCACCGCGTATGACTTTCCCGGCCGCCGGATGCTGACGTGGGCGCTGCTGCTGCCGCTCGCGGTTCCCACCTACATCGTCGCGTTCGCGTATCTCGATCTGCTGCATCCGATCGGCCCCGTGCAGGGCGCGGTCCGCTGGCTGCTCGGCTTCGACAGCCCGCGCCAGTTCCGCCTGCCCGACCTGCGCTCGCTGCCCGGCGCGATCTTCGTGCTCGGCTTCGTGTTGTATCCCTACGTCTACCTGAGCACGCGCGCAATGTTCGTCACGCAGTCCGCGAGCCTGCTCGAAGCCGCGCGCACGCTCGGCGCGGGACGCATCGCCACGTTCTGGCGCGTCGTCGTGCCGCTCGCGCGTCCCGCGATCGCCGTCGGCGTGAGCCTCGCGCTGCTCGAAACGCTGAACGATATCGGCGCATCGGAATTCCTCGGCGTTCAGACGCTGACCGTGTCCGTCTACACGACATGGATCACGCGCTCCGACCTCGCCGGCGCCGCGCAGATCGCACTCGCGATGCTCGCGATCGTCGTCGGCATGATCGTGCTCGAACGCTACGGCCGCCGCCGCCAACGCTACGCGCATGGCCGACGCATGCGGCCGATCGCGCCGCGCCGCCTGACGGGCACCGCCGCATTCGGCGCCGCCGTGCTCGGCTGGCA
>NZ_JAAGPB010000579.1:0-238 GCF_017104585.1 Burkholderia sp. Ac-20392 | reverse complement strand
AAGAGAGCGAGACGTTGTGTGTCTGTGTACAGCATCTGCATGTGATATGATATTGCATCTGTGACATATGAGAGGTGTTTGGCGGTGTGAGACAGAGTGAGTGGATAGTGTGGGATTAACACATGGATGCGTGCAGTTGTGTTGTAGGTATAGATAAGGGAGAGGATGGTGACATTTGTGGTAGGTACTGGAGAATCAGGGTACACGCAGTTTGCATACTGAGATTTTTTTTTTTTTC
>NZ_JAAGPB010000578.1:0-4533 GCF_017104585.1 Burkholderia sp. Ac-20392 | reverse complement strand
CACTTATCGTTCTATCGATTTGATCGATGACATCATATAGATAAAGATGGCGTTACCCCATTCATCGGAGACGCCTTCATGTCCACATCAGTCATCGCCGCGCTGCAGATCGGCGCTTCGCCCGCCGGCACGCGCGCCACGCTCGATACGATCCTCGGCTACGAAACCGCGATCCGCGACAGCGGCGCGTCGCTCGTCGTGTTGCCCGAGGCCGTGCTCGGCGGCTATCCGAAAGGCGAGATCTTCGGCACGCGGCTCGGCTACCGGCTGCCCGAAGGCCGCGACGCGTATGCGCGCTACGCCGCGCAGGCGATCGACGTGCCGGGGCCGGAAACCGACGAACTGGCCGCGCTGTCGCAGCGCACGGGAGCGAGCCTCGTGGTCGGCGTGATCGAGCGCGGCGGCAGCACGCTGTACTGCACGGCGCTGTTCTTCGATCCGCGCGACGGGCTCGTGGCGAAGCACCGCAAGCTGATGCCGACCGGCACCGAGCGGCTGATCTGGGGGCAGGGCGACGGCTCGACGCTGCCCGTCGTCGACACGGCCGCGGGCCGCGCGGGCGCCGCGATCTGCTGGGAGAACCACATGCCGCTGTTGCGCTGCGCGATGTATGCGAAAGGCGTGCAGATCTGGTGCGCGCCGACCGTCGACGAGCGCGACGTCTGGCAGAGCTCGATGCGGCATATCGCGCATGAAGGGCGCTGCTTCGTCGTCAGCGCCTGCCAGGTGCAGCCGTCGCCGCGCGCGCTCGGCATCGACGTGCCGGGCTGGGATCCTGAGCGGCCGCTGATCCGCGGCGGCAGCGTGATCGTCGGGCCGCTCGGCGACCTGTTGACGGAGCCGCTGATCGGCGAAGCCGGGCTCGTCACCGCGCGCATCGATACCGACGAACTCGTGCGGGCGCGCTACGACTTCGACGTGGTCGGGCATTACGCGCGCCCCGACGTGTTCTCGCTGCACGTCGACGAGCGGCCGAAGCGGACGGTGGTGTTCGGCGCGTAGGGAACGGGGGCCGGGCACCGCGCGGCGGCCCGGAACATGAACGGCGGCGGCGCGCGGTGCGCACGCCGCCGTGCTGCATCAGCGCATCGGCGCTTCCGCGATCCGCATGTAGTCGGCGATCCGCCGTCCCTCCATGTCCGGAAACTGCTCATGCACGATGATGTCGCCCATCCGCGCAATGTCGAAGGTGCGGAAATCGCCGCGCAGCTCGCACCACGCGCCGATCGTCCAGCGTCCTCCCCAGTAGACGAGCCCCAGCGGCCATACGCGGCGTTGCGAATGCGCGCCGAGCCGGTCGCGGTAGTCGAAGCTGACGACGTGGTGCGTGTCGATGGCCTGGTGGATCGCGTCGACCTTCGCACAAAATGTCTCGTCGATGTGGAACGACGGCGCGAACACCGGCAGGCGGTCGAGCGCCGTGCGCTTGTCGGCCGGCATCGCCGACGCAATCTTCGCGAGCGCCGAACGCGCGCCGCTCGCGAAGCGCGCACCGCCCCAGGTTTCGAGCATGCGTGCACCGGTGGCGAGCGCAGCGAGCTCCTCGGCCGTGAACGTGAGCGGCGGCAGGCTCGCGTTGCGGTTCAGCCGGTAGCCGATGCCGGCTTCGCCTTCGATCGGCACCCCTGACAGTTGCAGGTCGCGTACGTCGCGATAGACCGTGCGCGGCGACACCGACAGCCAGTCGGCCAGCTGCTGCGCGGTCGTGAGACGACGCCCGCGCAAGAGCTCGGCGATCTGGAACAGGCGGTCGGCACGGCGCGTCATGACGGCACCTCGACTCCAACGGCAGTGGGGACTTCGCGATGATAGCGCCGCGCGAGCCCGACGGCCGCCGCGCTCAGTGGCATTTCGGCGCGTGCAGGCCGACGCGGTTGCCTTCCGTGTCGATCAGGTAGCCGACGTAGCCGTAGTTGTTCGGCAGCTCGATGACCGCGCCCTGCACGACGCCGCCCGCGCGCTTCGCGCGTTCGAGCGCCGCGACGACCGATTCGCCGGCGTTCAGGTAGACGAGCACGCCGTTCGCGCTCGGCTTCAGTTGCTGCGGATCGAACACGATGCTGCCGCCCGTGCTCGATGCGTCGCGGTCGAACGTGGCCATCGGCACGCCGCCGATGACTGCGCGCTGCAGCGTCGTTTGCAGCACGGTTTCGTAAAAGCGGATCGCCCGGTCGAAATCGAGGGACGGAATGTCGAACCACGCGATCGCGCGCTCGAGGGTGGGGGTGGCAGTTGCGGATGTCATGACGCGCTCCTAGTTGCGTGGTTTGTTGTTCGGGTTCGGTGCGGAAACCAGCCTTGCATTGCGCCGGGATTGCAGTGTGATCGCGGCCTGCTGACACCGTATTGTCAGTAGAGTTGTCAGCCTTGACATGCAACCATTTGGTTGCATAATAAGGTCATTGACCCGGGAGTGGCATGGATCTCGTTTTCAAGGCGCTGGCCGACGCCACGCGCCGCCAGTTGCTCGATTTGCTGCACGCGAAAAGCGGGCAGACCCTGTCCGAGCTGTGCGACGGGCTCGCGATGAGCCGGCAGGCCGTGAGCAAGCATCTCGCGCTGCTCGAGGCCGCGAATCTCGTCGCGACGACATGGCGCGGCAGGGAGAAGCTGCATTACCTGAATCCGGTGCCGATCCACGACATCGCGGAACGCTGGATCGGCAAGTTCGAGCGTCAGCGCCTGCAGGCGCTGGCGGATCTCAAGCGCGGGCTGGAAGCGGCCGGCGATCCTGGAGACAACGATGAGTAATCCCGCCTTTGTGTACGTGACGTTCATCGCATCGACGCCCCAGCGTGTGTTCGATGCGCTCACCAACGCCGAGCTGACGAAGGACTACTGGGTGCGGCACCGCAATGCGTCGCCCGACTGGCGGCCGGGCTCGCGCTGGGAACATCAGGACTACGACGATCCGTCGCGGGTCGACATCGTCGGCGAAGTGGTCGAGAACGATCCGCCACGCAAGCTGGTCGTCACGTGGCGCACGCCGTCGGGGGAGAGCGGGGAATCGCGCGTGACCTATCTCGTCGAGCCGCACGAGGGCGTCGTGAAGCTGACCGTCACGCACGACGGGCTGGAGCCGGGCTCGGAGATGGATCGCGGGATTCGCGGTGGCTGGCCGGTCGTGCTGTCGAGCCTCAAGACGCTGCTCGAGACGGGGCAGGCGCTGCCGTTCACGATGGGGCGCTGGGAGAGCTCGAAGCACTGAAACGAAACGCCGCCGTTGCCGCGGGTGCGGTAACGGCGGCGTTCCGGTTGCCGCAGAGGGGCCGCGCAAGCGGCCCATCGCGACCATGATGCGGATTACGCGTCGCCTTCCGGCGTGGCCGGGCGCGCCTTCACGCTGCCGGCGATCAGGTCGAAGCGGAACAGCCGGCATTCGAGCGCGCCGTTGAACAGCGGTGTCTTCGCCGATTCGCGCAGCCGCAGCTGGCCCGGCAGCGAACGGTCGGACGTCAGCAGGAACGCCTGCCAGCCCGTGAAGCGCTGCTTCAGCGCATCGCCGAGCGCGTTGAAGAACTCGCTGTCCGGTGCGTCGGTGTGGGTACGGCGGAACGCGTCGTCGTTGCCGCGGTTGCGGCCCGTCTCGCGCACCTCGCCGCGTGCGCTGCGGCCGCGCACTTCGATCCGCTCGCCGTACGGCGGGTTCGCGAGGATGATGCCCGGGCCGTCGCACGGCGGCGTCATCCCGCGTGCGTCGACCTGCTTGAGCCACACCGACGGTACGCCTGCACGCTCGAGGTTCGCGCGCGCCTTCTCGAGCATGTCGCCGGAGATGTCGCTGCCGTACACGCCGAATGCTTCGCCGCGTTTGCCGCGTGCTGCGCGCTTCGCGTCCAGCGCCGGGACCTTCAGCCCCTGCCACGCGGTGATGTCGTATTGCTTGAGTTTCTCGAAGCCGAACCGGCGCTCGACGCCCGGCGCCACGCCGAGCGCGATCTGC
Source organism: Burkholderia sp. Ac-20392 (assembly GCF_017104585.1). Lineage (NCBI taxonomy): Bacteria > Pseudomonadati > Pseudomonadota > Betaproteobacteria > Burkholderiales > Burkholderiaceae > Burkholderia > Burkholderia sp. Ac-20392. The sequence goes on along the minus strand of NZ_JAAGPB010000578.1, from coordinate 590 downwards.
GCGGCTTCCGCGAGGAACGTGCCGCTGCCGCACATCGGGTCGTACAGCGCCGTGCCGGGCGTCCAGCCCGTCAGGCGCAGGATGCCGGCCGCGAGGTTCTCGCGCAGCGGCGCCGTGCCCTTGTCGAGACGCCAGCCGCGCTTGAACAGCGGCTCGCCCGACGTGTCGAGGTACAGCGTGCACTCGCCCGCCGTCAGGAAGGCGAACACGCGCACGTCCGGCGCACCGGTGTCGATGCTCGGGCGCGCGCCGGTCTTGTCGCGCATCCGGTCGCAGATCGCGTCCTTCACGCGCAACGTCGCGAATTCGAGGCTCTTCAGCGGCGACTTGATCGCGGTGATGTCGACGCGCAGCGTCTGCGTCGCCGCGAACCAGCGCTCCCACGGCTGCTCGAGCGCGAGCGCGTAGACGTCCTGCTCGTTGCGGTACGCGCGGTGCGCGATCTTCAGCAGGACCCGGCTCGCGATCCGCGAATGGAGGTTCGCGGCCATGCCGGCGGCCCAGCCGCCGCTGAAGTGGACGCCGCCCGGCACCTGCGCGCCCGCGGTGAACGGCGCGCCGGTGCGGTGGCGGCCGGCGAGTTCGGCGCG
>NZ_JAAGPB010000577.1:0-4768 GCF_017104585.1 Burkholderia sp. Ac-20392 | reverse complement strand
GCCGAGCAGGAGATTCACGGCGATCCGTTCGTCCAGCAACTCGTGCGCGATTTCGGTGCGCGCATCGTCGAGGGTTCGGTGCGCCCGCTCTCCGACGCGGCGCCGGACGGCCCGCCGCCGACGCTGCATTGAACTGACCGCCCCGCGACAGGCACAATCACGCCCACACATTGGCCGGCACGCGCCGCGTGCCGGTTTTCACACGATCAAGAAGGAGTATTCCCATGTTGAAAGGCAACCTCGCCGGACTGATGAAGCAAGCGCAGCAAATGCAGGAAAACATGAAGAAGATGCAGGAGCAGCTTGCGCTGATCGAAGTCGAAGGGCAGTCGGGCGCCGGCCTCGTCAAGGTGACGATGACGTGCCGCAACGAAGTGCGTCGCGTGGCGATCGACCCGAGCCTGCTCGCGGACGACAAGGACATGCTCGAGGATCTCGTCGCGGCTGCGTTCAACGACGCCGTGCGCAAGGCCGAAGCGACGTCGCAGGAAAAGATGAGCGGCATGACGTCGGGCCTGCCGCTGCCCCCGGGCTTCAAGCTGCCGTTCTGAGCGCAGCGTCCGTGCCACTCTTTGCTGCCGTATGAAACAGCCGTCCGCCCTGTCCGCTCTCGTCGAAGCGTTGCGCGTGCTGCCCGGCGTCGGGCCGAAATCCGCCCAGCGCATGGCGGTCCACCTGATGCAGCACGATCGGGAGGGCGCGGAGCGGCTCGGCCGGTCGCTGCTGTTCGCGACCGAGCACCTGCAGCACTGCGAGAAGTGCAACACGTTCACCGAAGCGCAGATCTGCGAGGTCTGCAGCGACGAAGAGCGTGATCCGACGCTGCTGTGCGTCGTCGAGACGCCTGCCGACCAGATCATGCTCGAGCAGACAATGACTTACCGCGGGCTGTATTTCGTGCTGATGGGCCGGCTGAGCCCGCTCGACGGGATCGGCCCGAAGGAAATCCATTTCGACCGCCTCGTACGGCGCGCGTCCGACGGTGTCGTCAAGGAAGTCGTGCTCGCGACCAACTTCACGAACGAGGGCGAAGCCACCGCGCACTACCTGGGCCAGACGCTGAAGGCGCGCGGGCTCGCGGTCACGCGCCTCGCGCGCGGCGTGCCGGTGGGCGGCGAGCTCGAATACGTCGACGCGGGCACCATCGCCCGCGCGATGCTCGATCGCCGCACGATGTAAGCCGGGCGCCGCCGGCCGGCGGCGCCGTTCCTCATGCCAGGGAGACACATGAGCACCAGCCAGGGCCCGCTCGCGGGCGTCAAAGTGCTCGAATTCGGAACGCTGATCGCGGGACCGTTCGCGTCGCGGCTGTTCGCCGAATTCGGCGCGGAAGTGATCAAGATCGAGGATCCGAATGGCGGCGACCCGCTGCGCAAGTGGCGCAAGCTCCATCCGGAGCAGGGCGGCACGTCACTGTGGTGGTCCGTCCAGGCGCGCAACAAGAAATCGGTCACGCTCAACCTGAAGGCCGACGCCGGCAAGGCGATCGCGCGGCAACTCGCGCGCGAGGCCGATATCGTGATCGAGAACTTCCGCCCGGGCCTGCTCGAAAAGCTCGGGCTTGGCTACGACGTGCTGTCGGCCGACAATCCGGGCCTGGTGATGGTGCGCCTGTCCGGTTATGGGCAGACGGGCCCGTACCGCGACCGGCCCGGCTTCGGCGCGATCGCCGAATCGATGGGCGGGCTGCGTCACATCACTGGCTATCCCGAGCTGCCGCCGCCGCGCATCGGCATCTCGATCGGCGATTCGATCGCCGCGCTGCACGGCGTGATCGGCGCGCTGATGGCGCTGCATCACCGCAAGGTCAACGGCGGTGCGGGGCAGGTGGTCGACGTTGCACTGTATGAAGCCGTTTTCAACATGATGGAAAGCGTGGTGCCCGAATACGGCGTGTACGGGATGGTGCGCGAGCGCACCGGCGCGTCGCTGCCGGGCATCGTGCCGTCGAATACGTACGCGTGCCGCGACGGCAGCATCGTGATCGGCGGCAACAGCGATCCGATCTTCAAGCGGCTGATGAAGGCGATCGAGCGCGACGACCTCGCGGACGATCCCGCGCTTGCGCAAAACGACGGGCGCGTGCCGCGCACGCAGGAGATCGACGAAGCGATTGCCGCGTGGCTCGCGCCGCGCACGATCGACGAAGCGCTCGTCGTGCTCAACGCGGCCGACGTGCCGGCCGGGCGCATCTACAGCGCCGCCGACATGTTCACCGATCCGCAGTTCGTCGCGCGGCAGATGATCCAGCGCTTCAAGCTGGCCGACGGCACCGACATTCCGCTGCCGAACATCACGCCGAAGCTGTCCGACACGCCGGGCGAAACGCGCTGGCTCGGGCCCGAGCTCGGCGAGCATACGGACGAGGTACTGCGCGGCCTCGGCTACGACGCGCCGGCGATTGCCGCACTGCGCGACGCGGGCGCGATTTGAGCACCCTTGGGCCTGGCGCTTCGCGCCAGGCTTCCGGAATCGAGCGTTCCCCAGCGGGGCGCCGTCGGCCGGGGAAAACCCGGGGCGGCGCGGCGTTTTCCTGAGCACGCGGAACGCCGCACCGCAACGCGGCGGCGCTGCGTGTCCGGGTGCCCCCAACCGTCCATCCGCAGTCGCCGGACTGTCGCTCTCGCGCCATCTTTCCTCGGTTACAATCGCCGGATGCGAATCCTACTCAGCAACGACGACGGCTATCTCGCCCCCGGTCTCGCCGCGCTCAGCGACGCGCTGCAGCCGCTGGCCGAACTCACGGTGATCGCGCCCGAGCAGAACTGCAGCGGCGCGTCGAATTCCCTCACGCTGTCGCGGCCGCTGTCGGTGCAGCGCGCGGCGAGTACGGGTTTCTTCTACGTGAACGGCACGCCGACCGATTCGGTGCACGTCGCGTTGACGGGGATGGCCGACGCGAGGCCGGACCTCGTCGTCTCCGGGATCAACAACGGCCAGAACATGGGCGAAGACACGCTCTATTCGGGGACAGTTGCGGCCGCCACCGAAGGCATCATGTTCGGCGTGCCGGCCATCGCATTCTCGCTGGTCGACAAGGGCTGGGCCCATCTGGCGGACGCCGCGCGCGTCGCCGCGGAAATCGTCGAGCACTATCTCGCGCATCCGCTGCCGGGCCAGCCGTTGCTGAACGTCAATATTCCGAACCTGCCGTACGACGAACTGAAAGGCTGGAAGGTCACGCGCCTCGGCAAGCGTCATCCGTCGCAGCCGGTGATTCGCCAGACCGACCCGCGCGGCGAACCGATCTACTGGATCGGCGCGGCGGGCGAAGCGCTGGACGCCAGCGACGGCACTGATTTTCACGCAGTGGCAAACGGTTTCGTGTCGATCACGCCGCTGCAGCTGGACCTCACGCATACGCAGATGCTGCCCGCGACGCGCGAATGGGCGCGCGCCGGAGGGCGGGCTTCATGAGCGGCGAGCGCGCGAAGCGGTTCCCGCTCGCGCTCGAAGATCTCAAGCGAGCGCCACGCAAGTCGGAAGGTCGGGCCGGCGAACGCCATGCGGCGGTCGCGGTATCGAAGGCCGCCGACAAGCCCTCGGCCGTGCTGAAGCCGGTTGCGGTGAAGCCTGTTGCGGTGCGAACGGCATTGCCCGGCTCCGCCGCCGCGAAACCGGCGACCGCACCGAAGCCGACCGCGCTGAAGCCCGCGATGCCGAAACCGGCCGCGCCGAGCGTCGCGCCGGCCGGTGCGTTTGCGCTCACGTCGGAACGTGTGCGCGAACGGATGGTCGAACGGCTGCGCGCGAACGGTGTGACCGACGCGCGCGTGCTGGAAGCGATGGCCGCGGTGCCGCGACACATGTTCGTGGATCCTGGGCTTGCGACGCAGGCTTACGAGGATTCGGCGTTGCCGATCGGCCACCAGCAGACCATTTCAAAGCCGTCGGTCGTCGCGCGCATGATCGAGCTCGCGATGGCCGGCCGCACGCTCGAGCGCGTCCTCGAGATCGGCACGGGCTGCGGCTACCAGGCCGCCGTGCTGAGTCACGTGGCGCGCGACGTGTATTCGATTGAACGCATCAAGCCGCTCTACGAGCGCGCGAAGCTGAACCTGCGGCCGCTGCGTGTGCCGAACATCCGTCTGCACTACGGCGACGGGCGTGTCGGCCTGCCGTCCGCGGCCCCGTTCGACGCGATCGTGATCGCGGCGGCGGGGCTCGACGTGCCGCAGGCGCTGCTCGAGCAGCTCGCGATCGGCGGGCGGCTCGTCGCGCCGGTCGGCGCGCAGAGCGGGCAGCACCAGGTGCTCACGCTCGTCGAGCGCGTCGCGCACGCGCAATGGCGAGAGTCACGGCTTGATCGCGTTTTCTTTGTCCCTTTAAAATCCGGAGTAATTTGAAACCGATGAGTATGTTGCGCGCGATGCAAAACAACCGTTCCAGGGAACCGCTCACGCTCGCCCAGCGCGCGATCTGTGTAGCTGCGTTCTCCACGCTTCTGGCCGCCTGTGCGACGCGGCTCGACAACGCGCCCGTCGTCGATCGCTCCGGTTCGCTCGGCACGACCGGCACCGCACAGCCCGCCGCGCCGCTCCCCCCGGCGCCGCCGGGTTATTACCGGGTGAAGCCGGGCGATACCCTGTACCGGATCGCACTCGAAAACGGGCAGAACTATCGCGACATCGCCGCGTGGAACAACCTGGTGAACCCGAATCAGATCGAAGTCGACCAGCTGCTGCGCGTTTCGCCGCAGGCCGGTGCCGCCGTTGCGGGCACGCAGGTCGCCGCGCCGATCGCGGGCGCCGCCGTTGCGACCGCGCCG
>NZ_JAAGPB010000053.1:0-29896 GCF_017104585.1 Burkholderia sp. Ac-20392 | reverse complement strand
CACGCATCGAGCGGCGCGAGCCCCGCGACGATCAGCCGGGCCGCGTGCACGAGCAGGCGCGTCGACGCACCTTCGTCGAGCCCGTTGCCGGCTTGCGCCAGTGCGCGCGTGCGGTGGGCGAGATCGACGAGCCGGCGCGCGGTGTCACGGTCGGCGCCGCTTTCGCGTACGACGACGTCGGCTTCATGCGCGGCATCCGGATAGCCGAAGTCGATCGCGACGAAACGCTGCCGCGTCGACGGCTTCAACCGCCGGTGCTCGCCGTGATAGCCGGGGTTGTACGAGATCACCAGATGGAAATCCGGATGCGCATGCACGACCTCGCCGAGCCGGTCGAGCGGCAGCACGCGCCGCGAGTCGGTCAGCGGATGGATCACGACCGTCGCGTCGGGGCGCGCCTCGACGATCTCGTCGAGATAGCAGATCGCGCCATGCCGCGCCGCGAGCGTGAGCGGCCCGTCGGCCCAGTAGGTGCCGTCGGCGTCGAGCAGGTGCCGGCCGGTCAGGTCGGCGGCCGACGTGTCGTCGTTGCACGCGACCTGGATCAGCGGCAGGCCCATGCGCCACGCCATGTACTCGACGAATCGGGTCTTGCCGCAGCCGGTCGGCCCTTTCAGCAGGACCGGCAGGTGACGGCGGCAGGCCGTCTCGAACCAGTCGGCTTCGGCGCCGGCCGGCTGGTAGAACGGCGCGTCGGCGATGCGGTGTCCGGCGAGCGGATCGGTGGCAAGCGGCGTATCGCGTGCGCTCATTACCACCTCCCGGTCATCATCAGCATGCCGGGCAACCAGCAGGTGCCGACGCCGATCGCGATCGTGTAGCCGGGCAGGAAGCGCACGCGCCGCTTCAGCCCCAGCGCGACGAAGAACAGGAACCACAGGCTCGACCACAGCAGCCACATCGTGCCGAAGCGCACGTCATGCGACGTGCCGGCATAGACGAGCGCGCTGATCGCGACGAACAGGCAATACCAGCCGAGCCCCGCGCCTTGCAGTCCGCGCCACTGGACGGCGGCGAGGTACAGGTACGTGAACGCGAACAGCAGGCCGCCCGCGCTCGAGAAATATTGCTGCGGCTCCGACGCCTGCACGAGGCCGACGAGGTTGATCAGCAGCGCGAGCAGCCCGACGAGCAGGTTCAGGCCGGCCGCATCGCGCGGTTCGATGCGGCCGGTGAGTGCGACGCCGTTGACGACCAGCACCGCACCGATGAAGAAGAGAGCGACACCGAGCATGATGAAGGCTCCAGAGTGGGACGGAGCCGTTCGCGCACGCGGCGCGAACGGCCGGGCAGGGCGCGGGCTCAGCGGTGCGCGGGCGCTTCGGACGGAATGCCTTCGATCGGGCATTCGGGCGTGCCGGGTGTGGCGCGCGTGAGGCGTTCGACGGCCTGGCGCGTGCCGTCCGGGTCGTTCACCCAGTTCGCGTAGAACTCGAACGGGCATTGCGCGACGCCGTTCGGCGATTCGCCGGAGCCGATCTTGCCCGTGTAGCCGCGGTGCAGCAGCTTGTACAGGTGGTTCTGCGACTGCATGTTGCGGCGCGCGTCGCGGATCAGGCTCACTGACAGCTCGGCATACTGCACGCCGTTTTCTTCCTCGCCGCATTCGCCGAGCGTGCGGCCGTCGAAGCCGACGATCGCCGAGTGGCCGAAATACGAATACACGCCGTCGAACCCGGACGCATTCGCGACCGCGACGTAGCAGTTGTTCATGAACGCCATCGCCTTCGACACGAGCACCTGCTGGTCCTTCGCCGGGTACATGTAGCCCTGGCAGCGCACGACGAGCTCGGCGCCGCGCATCGCGCAGTCGCGCCAGATCTCCGGGTAGTTGCCGTCGTCGCAGATGATCAGGCTGATCTTGAGCCCCTTCGGCCCTTCGGCGACATACGTGCAGTCGCCCGGATACCAGCCTTCGACCGGCACCCACGGCATGATCTTGCGGTACTTCTGCACGATCTCGCCCTGGTTGTTGATCAGCACGAGCGTGTTGTACGGCGCCTTGTTCGGGTGCTCCTCGTGGCGCTCGCCGGTCAGCGAGAACACGCCCCACACGTTGGCCTTGCGGCACGCGGCCGCGAAGATGTCGGTTTCCTCTCCGGGGATCGTCGAGGCCGTGTCGTACATCTCCTTCGCGTCGTACATGATCCCGTGCGTCGAGTATTCGGGAAACACGATGAGGTCCATGCCGGGCAGGCCGCGCTTGATGCCGACCACGCGCTCCGCGATTTCGCGGGCGTTCGCGATTACGTCGGCGCGCGTGTGCAGGCGCGGCATCTTGTACTGGACGACGGCGACGCCGACGGCGTCGTTGCTGCTGGAAATATCGCCATGACGCATGGTGTGCTCCTGGTTCGGGTGAAGACGTGCGTTTTCGAAAGGCAAAAAAAAGCCCTTGCCTCGACGAGCGAGGCAAGGGCTTCTTTGCCGGTCCGTTCATCCGACAACGCTGTCGGATAACGGGAATGCGGATGGGTGGCCCGGTGTGGGGCCGGCGAAGTGCGGGCTAGCGGGCACGCGCTTCGCACGATCGTGGGACGTCTTTGTCCGCCGGATCGATGGGATGCACTCTAGGCAAAGTTTTTTTTGGACGCAACATCGCGTATACCCCTGCACGCGGTGAGGGCACGGCGACCGGTGCGGCGTGCGTCCGGGATCGTGCATTGCGCTGGGCGATCGAGCGGGGTCGGACGCAAGTTTGCGTGAGCGACGGAGCGGCATCGCATCGCACCCGCGTCGACGCGAGCGGATTGGCAGGCGCATCGGCAATGCGGAATAAGGTTGCGTCGACAACCTTTTGGCGTATGCCGATGCGGGTTGAATCGCGCTTAACTTCGGTCGTTCGCCGCATTGCTTTCGAGGAAACTGTCCACCGCGATCAGCGACTGTTCGTCGAGCGTGCCCAGCACGCTTTTCAGCTTCAGTTGCAGCTTCAGCGCATCGAGATAGCTGTCGAACAGCTTCTGCCGGATGCCCGAGATGTCGCGCCGCAGGTTCAGCGTTTCGTACGTCGTGCTGTAGCCGACCTGATGCGCCTTCATCGACGAATCGTACGCAAGCCGCGCGGCCTGCAGCGACTGCTGCAGCGCGCGGATGCGCTTGCCGACCGATTCGAGCGCGGACAGCGCCTCGCGATGATCGGTGCCCAGTTGCTCCTCGACCTCGCGCAGCCGGTTGCGGTATTGCTCGGTCACGTGCTCGGCCTCCACCTGCCGGTAGTACACGCTGCCGCCGGAGAAGATCGGGATCGTCACCTGCACGCCGACCGCGCTCTGATGGAAATCCGAGCGATCGGTGAGCCCGCGCAGGTTCGGGTTGAGCCCGCGCGAGTACGACGCGAACAGGTCGACGGTCGGCAAGTGCTCGGCGCTGACGCGCTTCGCGGCGAGCCGCGCGACCTGGACGTCGCGATATGCCTGCCGGTACGCGGGGTTGTCCTGCGGTGCGTATTCGCCCGACGGAATGCGCGGCGACGAGCCGCGCATCGCGAGCCGCGGCCAGCGCGAGAAATCGATCGTCGAACCGAGCAGCGTCTCGTAGCGCGCGCGGCGCGCGTCGACGTCGGTTTGCGCGAGGGCTTCGTCGGATTCGGCGAGGCTGCGACGCGCCTCGATTTCAGCCGTATCGCCGATCGTCTTCATCCCGAGCTGCGCCATGCGTCGCGTATCGCTTTCGAGCCGGGTGAGCGCGTTCACTTCGTCGTCGGCCGACTGCAGCTTCTCGCGCGCGCTGAGCAGGTCGAAGCACGCGTTCGCGACGCGCAGGATCAGGTCCTGCCTCGCCACCTCGAGCTTCTGTTTCGCCGATTCCTCGTACTCGGTCGCGCGCCGCATGTCGTACAGGTAGGGCACGTTGAACAGCGCCTGCGTGACTTGCGCGGAACCGTAAGCGGCATTGCTCGATCCGCTGACGTCGATCCCGAACAGATTCGCGTGCGTGCCGTAGCGCCCCCATTCGAGTTGCGCGGCGGCCTGCGGCAACATCTGCGCGCGTGCTTCGGGGAATTTCTGGCGGGCCGCGTCGTATTCGCTGCGCGCCTGCAGGTAGCGCGGATCGTGCACTGCCGCGTACTGGAAGGCGGTGTCGAGGCAGAACGCACGCGCGTTCGCAGACATGCCGGCTATCATTACAGCGAACAATGTCACGGTTGCAAGTCGGGGATTCCACCTAGTCGAAAAACTTGATAGGGAATTACCCGCATTCCGCGTCGCCGATCCGCGATTCACGCGCCTCGTTTCAAACATGGCCGTCTCCGTCTCCTGCCCGTGCCGCAACGTATTGCGGCGGGATTTAAACGTTTTGAAATTGAAATTCAAACAGCATGAATGCCTGCCAACCGTGGTGCATCGGAAAACGCGCCTGTAAGAGTGTGTCCTCCATTGAATTCCGATGCGCTCGCATGATAGCCTGATTTCGGCTCGTAATCGCAGTGATTATTAGATTAACAAGTCGCTAGGGATTAAAAGCCGTTGGTCTTTCAATGAAGGTTCTTTGCATCATCTTTATTTTTTACGAGGAGAGAATGATGAAGGTCATGACGACGGAACAGGTCAGGAATGTGCATGGCGGCGGTGCGATCAGCTCGCTGGGTAGCCTCGCTGTTGACGCCGCGCCGGTGGTGACCGCGCTCGGCCAGTTCCTGCCGAGCCTCGGCAATTACCTGCAGAACCCGAAGACGTTCAATAACACCGGCAAGTAACCGCCGTGCGCGGGGAGGCGCCCCCCGCGCGAAATGCTGCGCAATAGAAGGAAAAGAATCGATCGCCGCAGTGGAAATAAAGCGAATCCGGAGTGCATTATTTTCGGTTCGGGCGATTATCAGGAGGCAGGAGTGCCGGATTATCCCCGTAATAAAGTGAACGGCCATTGAGATTGCAATTGGCTGACGGTTGCGGGCATTCCGACAATATAAAGGCCACAACAAATGCGAGACATCACGGAAGAACAGGCCCGCCAGATTCGCGGCGGCGCGTCGCTTTACTCCAATTCGGCCGCCTATACGGTCGATCTCGTCAACCAGTCGATCGGAACCACGCTCCAGGGCCTGATGACCCAGTACCAGGCCCACGCCGTCGAGCAGTTCCGGATGTCGCTCGGCTCGTCGCGCTGAGCGGCCCGCCAAGCAGCCGGTAACACCGATCTTCCTTCGCAGCCGGCAGCGTGCCGGCTGCGCCCATGCGTATCGCGCACGACCCGCCACGGGCCCGCTAGCGGCAGGCCCGGGCGGCGCGTCGTCGCGCCCCGGGTGCCCGACCATGCTTTTCAATACGCGTAAAGTCCGTCCGGTCCTGCAAGACGAGGTGACGGAGTGCGGCCTGGCCTGCCTCGCGATGATCGCGTCGTGGCACGGGCGCGAAACGACGTTGCGCACGCTGCGCAACCGTTACCCCGTCCGGATCGATTCCGGGCTGTCGTTCTTCGACCTGATGGAGATCTCGAACGATCTCGGCCTGCGCGCCCGCGGGCTCCAGTTCGACGCGGGCGAGCTCGATGCGCTCAAGACGCCGTGCATCCTGCATTGGGGGATGAACCACTATGTCGTGCTGACGAAGGTCGGCTATGGCAGCGTGCACATCGTCGATCCCGCACTGGGCGAAACGAAGCTGCCGCTCGCACAGGCGCTCACGCACATCACCGGCTACGCGCTCGAACTGAATCCGGACATCGGCTTCACGCGGGCGGGGCAGGCCGACCGGATCCGGTTGCGCGACTACCTCGAAGGGCTGACCGGCATCCGCAAGAGCCTCGCGATCGGCATCGCGGGCGGCGTCGCCGCGCAGCTCCTGCTGCTGCTCGGCCCGTCGTACGTGCAGCTGACGATCGACGAGGCGCTGAAGAAGACCGACGTCGACATCCTGTACCTGCTGACGATCCTGTTCGCGATCGTGTTCCTGTTCGACACGCTCTACGCGAACCTCGTCGGCAACATCAAGAGCTACCTGCGCAACATCGTGTCGCAGCAGTTGTCGGCGAACATGGTCGGACATCTCGCGCGGCTGCCGATCGGCTATTTCCTGTTCCACAACACCGGCGATTCGATCTCGCGCGTGTCGTCGGTGTCGGAGGTCGGGCGCTTTCTCGTCGATGGCCTCGTCGGCGGGCTGCTCAATATCGTCACCTGCACGCTGACGCTCGTGCTGATGCTGTACTACAGCCCGGTGCTGGCCGGCATCAGCCTGGCCGGGATGGTGCTGTTCGCGCTGAGCCGGCTCGCGATCCAGCCGCAACTGCAGGACGCGATGTCGCAGATTCTCACGCGCGGCGCAGAAGCCGACGCGCTGCTGATCGAGAACATCCGTTCCGCGCACTCGATCAAGCTGCTGTCGGCCGAGACCGCGCGCAGCAGCCTGTGGGTGAATGCGTTCACGCAGAAGCTGCAGGCGATGCGCCAGCAGGAGCGGCTGCAGTTGCTGTTCGACGCGATCTCGAAGGGGATCGTGCACGTCGAGCAGCTCGTGATCGTCACGTATGGCGCGTGGCTCGTGATGCACGGCCAGAGCACGATCGGCGTGATCTACGCGTTCATCCAGTACAAGAACCTGTTCGCCGACAAGTTCATCGACTCGATCCAGCTCTACGTGCGCCGCAAGGTGCTGCAGGTGCATATGGACCGCGTCGCGGACGTGCTGCAGACCGAGACGGAGGAGCCCGCGCCCGACGCGGTCGTGCGGCCGGTCGACGGTTTCGACGGCGCGCTGGCGATTCGCGCGCTGTCGTACACGCCGAAGGGCGGCCATCGCCCGATTCTGCGTGACATTGCGCTCGACGTGCCGGCGGGCAGCAAGATCGCGATCGTCGGCCGCACCGGCAGCGGCAAGACGACGCTGCTGAACCTGATCTGCGGGCTCGTGCGGCCCGAGCCCGGCACGCTGTTCGTCGGCGGTGTGGATCTCGCGGAAGTGAACCTGAGGCAGTACCGCAAGCATCTCGCGGCCGTCACGCAGTCCGACCAGCTGTTTCGCGGGACGATTCGCGACAACATCACGAACTTCGCGCCTGCGCCGCGGATCGGCGCGATGTTCGACGCGGCGAAGCTCGCGTGCATCCACGACGAGATCGAGCGGCTCGACCATCGCTACGACACCCCGCTCGGCGATACGCAGAAATTCCTGTCGGCCGGGCAGATGCAGCGGCTGCTGATCGCGCGGGCGCTGTATTGCGAGCCGCGCCTGCTGATCCTCGACGAATTTTCGTCGAACCTCGACCAGGCGACGACGCACGAGATCTGCCGCAACGTGCTGACGCTGCCGTGCACGATCGTGCTCGTCACGCACGACGCGTCGATCCTGTCGATGGTCGACCGGATCTACGAGATGCGGGACGGCGTATTGACCGATGCGACCGGCGCATGGCGTTCGGCCGAGGAGACGCGGTGATGCTCGGACGACTCTTTCTGCTCAATCCGTTCTCGTATGCGTTCCTGGTGCGGCGCGCGGTGCGCGCCGTCGCGCTGCGCACGTCACCGGCGCGCGGGCTGCGGCTGATGCGCTGGTGCTCGGGCGCATGCCTGCGCTGCTTTCCGTGCATTCGCGAGTCGATCGAGCGTGCGGTCGCATACATGCTGAGCGCGCACCTGAACGACGATCCACGACGTGTGCGGGAAGTGTCGGCGGCGATCGTGCGCGAGCTGTTCGAGGCCGAGTTCGCGGGGCTCAAGCTGCGGTCGCACAGCCTCGAATCGATGAAGTCGATGATCGACGGGATGGCGTGCGAAGGCGACGCGCAGCTGCAGGCGGCGCTCGCACGCGGCGGCCCGCTGATGCTCGCGGGGCTGCACTTCGGCAACCTGATGCTGTTCGTCACGAAGCTGCGCTTCATGATTCCCGACGACCGCAAGCTGATGGTGATCCTGCACCGCGATGCGCCCGGCGCGTTCTTCGACGATGCGCTGCGGCTCGTCGCCGAATACGGCGCCGGTGAAGTCGAGTTCATCGATATCGAGGAGCGCGTGCACCTGCGCCGGCTGATCACGAGCCTGCGGCGCGAGTCGCCCGTGTTCCTGCTGTTCTCCGACCTGCACGGCAAGTTCGGCAAGACCAACCGCTGCCGGCTCGGCGGCCGCTGGGTGCGGATGGCCGGCGGCGGCGTGAAGCTCGCGGTCGAGCAGGGGATTCCGCTGCTGGTCGCGTATGCGACGGGCGTGCCGTTCCGCGATCGCTGCGCGGTGCATTTCACCGAGCTCGCGGCCAGCCCGCTCGCGCCGATGCTCGGCATGGACGACGACGCGTCGCCCGTGCGCGCGACGCACCAGCGCATCGTCGACCGGCTCGAGCAGGCGCTCGTACGCCAGCCCGAGCAGTGGCATTTCTGGGAACACTTCACGCCTTACCTGATGCCGACGCCGCTGCTCGATGCGGCCACGCGGCGTCGCTCCTGACGAGCCCGCCCCATGCCGACCTGGAACTCCGCCCTCCGAGAACAGAAGCCGTCGCGCAAGCTCGCGCGCGGCACGACCTTCGGCACCGTGATCCACGGCGTCGTCGACGTGCCGGTGTCGATGCGGTTCTTCTGCTACCTGTCGCTCGCGATGTTCGCGATGTTCGTGACCGCGCTCGTCGAACTGAGCTATGCGAACACCGAGAGCGTGTCGGGGATGCTGACGCCGCGCTCGGGGCTGATCGGCGTCAGCGCGCCGCCAGGCTGGGCCGTGCGCGACATCTTCGTCGGCAAGGACCAGCACGTGAAGGCCGGCCAGCGGCTGCTGGCGGTGACGCGCGACACGAGCTTCGTGAGCCAGGCCAACAACGTGCAGGGGATGCGCGCGGCGCTCGACCGGCAGCGCGTCGAGGTGACGCAGCAGATCGACGCGGCGCGGCTCGAATACAAGTCGTCGGTGCAGCAGATCAATCAGCAGATCGCCGCGCAGGGCGAAAGCAGCGGGCTGATCGGCCGGCAGATCCAGGACCAGAAGCGCATCGTCGACGAGTACGGCGAACGGCGTGCGCGCGTGAAGCAACTGCTCGACGAACAGGTCGTGACGCTCGAGCAGTACAACCAGGTCAACACGCAGTACCTGCAGGCCGGGCAGGCGTACCAGGACCTGCTGCTGCGGCGAGCCGAGCTCGCGAAGAACGCGATGAAGCTGCGCGGCGATCTCGACACGATGCAGAGCAAGTACGACGGCGCGAACGCGGAACTGAAGATCAAGCAGGAGGAGCTGAACGCGAAGGAATACAACATCGACGAGAACGTGAACCAGGTGCTGTACGCGCCGGCCGACGGGCAGATCGTGCGGCTCGACGTCGTGCAGGGCGGCGTGATCGACCCGCCTGGCACGCGGGTCGTCGAGATCCTGCCCGCGAAGGCCGACGGGCTGATCGCCGAGGTCTACATTCCGTCGTCGAAGGCCGGCTTCGTGAAGAAGGGGCAGGAAGTGAAGGTGGCATACGCCAGCTATCCGGTCGAGAAGTTCGGCACCTATCGCGGCAAGGTGCTGTCGATCTCGCCCGTCGCGTTTTCCGCGAAGGAGCTGAACCTGCCGGGCGACGCCGCCACGCCGCAGACCTACTTCAAGACCTGGGTCGAGCTGGCCGATCGCACGCCGGCGTTCGAAGGGCGGCCGCTGTCGTTGCGGGCCGGGATGATGCTGAAGGCCGACATCGTACTGGAGCGGCGCAGCCTGCTCGAATGGCTGTTCGAGCCGCTGTACCGCATCCGTCAACGCCTGTTCGGCGTGCCGGCCTGAACCGATGGCGAGCCGGAACCAGGACCGCCGCCGTGCGCGGCCGGGCGCCGTGCGTCCGCTGTCGCGCTGGCTCGGTGCGACGCTGTTCGCCTGTGCGGCCGCCGCGCATGGCGCGCCGCAGCCGGACGGCGACGCCGAGCCGCGCTGGCAGGCCGGCGCGGACGGCATCGGCTTCTGGCCGGGCGGGGATGCGGACGGGTTCGATGCGAGCGCGTGGGCGACCGATGCGGGGCCGGCCCGCCGCGGGCGTGACGATTCGGGCGATGTGCCGCAACGCGACGCCGTGCCGTTCACGGCGCGCAAGATCACGCTCGGCCAGCGAACCGGCGGGGCGGGGCGCGCATGTTCGGCAGCGCATGACGATGGCGCGGACGGCATCGGTTTCGACGACAACGGCGCAGCTGGCGGCTGCGATCCGGCCGCGCCACGCGATGCAACGGCGGATGACGCCCCGGCCGGTGGCGTGGTCCACGCCGACCGGATGCCGTACGAACTGCATCCGATCGACCCGTCGCGGCTGCCCGACCTGCCGGCTGCCGAGGCGCCGCCATTGCTGACGCAGCTGATGGGCGACGATCGCACCATGGTCGGCCTCGGCTGGCACTTCATCGGCACGACCGGCCGATCGACGCCCGTGACGACGCACACGGACGCCCTCGGGCTGAACAGCTTCCAGAACCAGGGTTCGAGCCTGTCGCTCAGCAATACGAACACGCTGGCCTTCACGTTCACCCACTTTTTCTCGGAGAACTGGGCGGCGGAAGTCGGTGGAGGCATTCCACCGGTGCTGACGCTGCGCGGGCACGGCAGCATCGCGCTGCCGCTCGACCGGATTTTTTCCGGCGTCCAGGGCCGCTTTCCGCTGATCGATCTCGCGAACACGCAAAGCAACCCGCTCGCGACCACGCGCGCATGGCTCGGCTCTGTCGTATTCAAGTATTACCTCGGCGAGCGCGAGGATCGTTTCCGACCGTTCGCGGGCGTCGGCATCAGCTATACGCGCTTCACGAACACGAACCTGAATCCCGTGTTCCAGCGCAAGCTCGCGTCGCTCGGCGGGCTGCTCGCGGCGGGTGCGGACATCGGCAGCCTGCAGTCGCTGCTGCTCGACCCGTCGCTGTTCCAGCGCATCTGGGATGCCGGCGGCGACCTGCTGCTGTCGGGCAAGACCAACGTGTCGGCCAAGGTGAAGAGTGTGTGGGAGCCGGTGTTCACCGTCGGCGCGAGCTACCAGATCACGCGCCAGTTCTGGATCACCGGCATGGTGACCTATATCCCGTTACGTACGAAGATTACGCTGGACATCGACCAGCCGAACCGGCAGCTCGCGTCGAACACGTTCGATATTTCCGCGAACCCCGTGCTGGCCAGCGTGCTGCTCGCATTCCGCTTCTGACCGGCGCGCCGGCCCTTTTTTCATGAATTTGACGCGCGACACTGGGATAATGTCGGAGTTTGGCTGCGTCAATGATGGAAGGAGGCCCCATGGGCGACAACGATACCCGCACCGAGACCGACGATCGCACCGATATGGAATCGATGGAGGCGCGCCAGCGCCGCTTCGAGGAAGATCTGGTCGACGCCTACGACGAAGAGCTCGAGATGGAGCTCGACGATCGCCGCTTCGACGACAGTGACGACCTGCTGTTTTCGCAGGAGCGCCGCGAGGCGCGCAAGGAGTATTTCCGCGAGCTGTTCCGGCTGCAGGGCGAGCTCGTGAAGCTGCAGGACTGGGTCGTGAGCACGGGGCACCGGCTCGTCGTCATTTTCGAGGGGCGCGATGCGGCCGGCAAGGGCGGTGCGATCAAGCGCATCACGCAGCGGCTGAACCCGCGCGTCTGCCGGGTTGCCGCGCTGCCGGCGCCGAGCAACCGCGAGCGCACGCAATGGTATTTCCAGCGCTATGTCGCGCATCTGCCGGCCGGCGGCGAGATCGTGCTGTTCGACCGCAGCTGGTACAACCGAGCGGGCGTCGAGCGCGTGATGAACTTCTGTACCGACGAGGAATACGAGGAGTTTTTCCGTTCGGTGCCCGAGTTCGAGAAGATGCTGGTGCGCAGCGGGATCCAGATCGTCAAGTACTGGTTCTCGATCACCGATCACGAGCAGGAAGTGCGGTTCCAGAGCCGGATCGAGGATCCGCTCAAGCAGTGGAAGCTGAGCCCGATGGATCTCGAGAGCCGCCGCCGCTGGGAAGCCTATACGGCCGCGAAGGAAGAGATGCTGCTGCGTACGCACATCGAGGAAGCGCCGTGGTGGGTCGTGCAGGCCGTCGACAAGAAGCGCGCGCGGCTGAACTGTATTCACCACCTGCTCCAGCAGGTGCCGTATCACGAGGTGCCGCACGCACCGATCGACCTGCCGCCGCGGGAGCATCACGAGGACTACATCCGCCGGCCGGTGCCGGACAACATGATCGTGCCGGACACTTACTGAGCGGCCAGCGCGGATTCGATGCGATGAAGGGGCGCGCCGCGCAAGGCGGCGCGTGTTACTCCCGGATCAGGAAAGGGGTGCGGTCGCGCCCGACGATCCGGGCGGGTGCGCGGCCGCGTCCGTTCGCAGGCACCGGGCGCGACGGGGCGGGCGGTTGCCGCGCGTCACAGATCGGGAAAGCCTGATCGCCCTTGCGTCAGGTCGAACAACTCGGTCCGCGCATTCGCGTCGGCGGTCTCGGGCAGCTTGATCACGAGCTTGACCGTCATCCCGTACGCGCTGTCCACCAGTTCATAACGCGCCTGTTCGATCCAGCGGCGCACGCGCGCCTCCTCCGGATAGCCGATCTCGATTGCGAGCCGCGTGTAGCGGATGCGCTCGATGCGCTCGGCATCGAGCAGCGCCGACGCGATTGCATCGGTGTATGCGCGCACCAAGCCGCCCGCGCCGAGCTTCACGCCACCGTAGTAACGCACGACCGCACCCAGCACGCCGTCGAGATCGTGATGGCGCAGCACTTCCAGGATCGGCCGGCCCGCCGTGCCCGACGGCTCTCCGTCATCCGACATGCCCGATTGGCCGCCCGCCAGCAATGCCCAGCACACATGCGTGGCCGCCGGGTGTTCGTCGCGCAGGCGCTGCAGCGCCTGCATCGCGGCGTCGCGGTCGTCGACGGGAATCGCGTACCCGATGAAGCGGCTCTTGCGGATCTCGAGTTCGCGGATGTAGGTGGTGGCGAGCGAGTACATCATGCGTCGCGTCGGGGAAAGTGTAAGGAAATCAAGATGATGGTGGCGTGTCGGTACTTTGGGTGCTGGCCCGGGCAGGCATGGGGCGGCTGCATGGGCGGGATGAAGACAGAATTTTACCGTGGTGCGCGTCGATGCATTTCGATGCGACCTGAACGACGCGCAGACGATCTGCCAGGACGCGAAAGCGCCTGGGTTGGGATTGAGGGTTACCTCGGTTGGTGTGCGCGCGCGGTGGCGAAAGGTTGAAGGCGGACCCGACCGCAGAATTCGCGGTCGGGTCCAGCCATGCCCGTCATCGCTGTATCGACGGGCAACGAGGTGGCTTCAGGTGTGCGATCAGGAGCAGCGCGGAACGGGCGGTCGAGCATTGACCTGAACCAAGCGCCATGCCCGACGCGCGCCGGCCAACGAGTCAGCGTGCGCGGCCGGGTGCCGACGCGTCGTCATTGGGGGCGGGTAGCGGCGAGTCGGGTGCCGCGAGCGCGCTGTGAAGGACATGCAGACTACCGAGCGCGGTTTGAAGGTGGGGCGCCGCAGGGCGAACCGCATCGGTGGTCCGCATCGTCCTTTGCAAGGTGGCGATGGCAATCCGTACCGCGTGCGTGGCGGCGGTGCTGGCCTTCGGCGTCGGCGACTCGAACAGCATTCGAATCGCGCGGCACGCGGACGTGCAGTCGTCGAGCCATGCCGGCGCGGCGTCCGGCGCGGCCCGTGCTGTGTCGCCGGCCATCGCGCCGCGCAGGTCCACGACGGCCGAGCCGATCTCGATGACGGACAGAAACCATTCGACGGACTCGCCGTTTGCTGCCGGGTCGTCACGCGATATCGACCGAACCTGATACATGAGGTCGCGCGTGCGGCTTTCGAAGCGTGCGCGCAGCGTCGCGGCCGACTCGGTGCATGCGAACACGACCTGTCGGCGCAGGTCGGCCAGCAGGTGCTTGCGCAACCCGCGCATCGTCGGCGGCAGGAACAACTCGAACGCGACCGACGCCATCAGCATGGACAGGACCAGCGCGATCGCGTCGTTCATGAAGGACGTCGGATCATAGGCGACGACATTGTCGGGGCCTGTCAGGAAGCAGAAGTAGATGCAGTATCCGATGCCGTAGCCGGCCAGCGACGGGCGTGTCGTCATCCAGCATCCCAATGCGAGCGGCGCGGCGAGTACCACGCACAGCAGCGGGAAGCCGTCGATGACCGGGTAGACGACGAACATGACGATCAGCCCGATGACGGCCGCGAACGCCGTGCCGATCGCCATCTGGAACGCGGTGCGAGACGGGCGTGCCGAGGAGGCGACCAGTGCGCAGATGGCGCCGCCGTTCAGCACGAGCAGGGCGCCCGACGGCCACGCGGTCGCGATCCAGAACGTGCTCAGCACGAGCGTCAGCAGCATCGCGCGGATGCCGGCGACTGCCGCGATGAGCGGATTGGTGCGCGGTTCGTATGGCGGGGCCCACTGCTCGCGCTCGTGCGCGGCGACGTTCAGTGACAGATAAGTGCTCGTGTAGGCGATATAGCTGTCCAGGAACCGGTCGAGCAGGTCGACCGCCGTGTCGAAGTCGAGTGCGGTCGCGCTGCTGCCGAGCCGGTTGCGCGCCCGCTGCGCGCGGGCGGGCAGCGCTGCGCGACCGCGTTCCAGGGTGGCGGCCAGCGACGCGGCGAATGCGTCGACATCGTCGGTGTGCGCCGCATCCTGCCGTTCGTGTCGGAGCGGTGTCGCGATACCTGCCATCAGTGCGTCGATCTCCACCAGCACGACGTCGGCTCGCGCGGCACGCAGCCGGGCGATCAGCTGACTCAAGGCGTGCAGGCGCGTCGACGTCGTCATGCGCTCCGCATTGAGACGCGTCAGGCGGCCGTTTCGCAAGCGTGTGTCGGGGCCTTCGAAAACCGCGGCGCTGCGAGCGGCTTCCGAGCTCACGGTTTCGTCGACGATGCGCACGCTCAGCGCTTCGAGAAACGCCCGGTCGATCCGGCCGGACAGAATCGCCAGCACGTCGTCCGCGAACGCAGTGAAGCGCGCGCGGTTCACGCGGCTGATCTGTTCGCTGACATGCTGCGGAAAGACGAGTGCGCTGACCGCGCCCGAACTCAGGATGCCGATCGTCACCTCCGTCACGCGCGTCATCGCCGAAATGAAGGCTGCGTCGGGATGCTGCCATGCAGGGATGCCGATGAGCGCGGCCGTGTAGCCGGCGAGCACGAAGCCATAGGTCCGGAAGTTGCGGTTTCGCGCGGCGCCTGCCGTGCAAATGCCGATCCAGAGCGCGGTTGCGCCGAGGAAGAGTTCCGGCGTTTGCCCGAACAGGCTGATCAGTACCAGCATCGCGAGCAGGCCCACGATCGTGCCGCAGATCCGGTACAGGCTTTTGGCGAGCACCATGCCGCTTTGCGGCTGCATCAGCACGAAGACCGTGGTCATCGCCGTGCGTGGCATCGGGAGTTCGAGCTTCATCGCCACGCCGAGCGCCAGAAGCGCGGCGAGGAGGGTCTTGAAGATGTACAGCCAGGTGACGCCGCTCGTGCCGGCCCAGTCGCGGGCGGCATTGGCGATGGCGACACCTGTTTTGGTATCCGAAATATATGACGTGAATCGGGAAGGCAACAAAGACATGATGGTGGTGGCGCGTAATGCGGGCGGGCGACGACAGGACGACCGTGATTGTATTTTCCGGCGGCGCGCTCGAGTGTTGCGCGTGGTGTTAAACGCTTTTACCGGATCAGGATCGACGTCGTCGCGCGACGGCCGGGCTCGGCCTGTTCAAGGCGATGGCAGGACTCGAAGGGCGCGCCGTGCGCCCGCATCGCGATCGTGACCGCGGACGGCTGGACGACCGATCTTCCGCACGTTTCGTGCTTGCGCGAGACTTGCACGAGACCAGCGGCGAACCACGCATTCGCCGCTGGGTGGGAGATCGCATCGTGCGTCAGGCGCGCGCGAGCATGTTCAACAGCGCCTGGGCGGCCGGTTCGGAGGACGCCGGATTCTGGCCGGTGATCAACAGGCCGTCGACGACCACATACGGTTGCCAGTCATCGGTTTTCGAATAGCGGCCACCCTTCGCCTTGAGTTCGTCCTCGACGAGGAACGGCACGACGTTCGTCAAACCGACCGCATCCTCTTCCGAATTCGAGAAGCCGGTGACGGTCTTGCCGGCGACGAGCGGCTTGCCGTCCGGCCCCTTCGCATGGCGCAGCACGCCCGGTGCGTGGCAGACGGCTGCGACGGGCTTGCCCAGTGCAATGGCCTGCTCGATCAGCGAGATCGACCGTGCATCTTCCGCGAGATCCCAGAGCGGACCGTGGCCGCCCGGATAGAAAACCGCGTCGAACGCGTCGACGGCAACGTCGGACAGCTTCTGCGTGGCCGCGAGCGCGGCCAGCGCATCACGATCCGCTTCGAAGCGGCGCGTGGCGTCGGTCTGGAACGCGGGGTCCGCGCTTTTCGGATCGAGCGGCGGCTGGCCGCCGGCCGGCGATGCAAGCGTGATGTCGGCGCCTGCGTCTTTCAGCGTGAAATAGGGGGCAGCGAATTCCTCGAGCCAGAAGCCGGTTTTCTCGCCGGTCGAACCGAGGGTGTCGTGGGAGGTCAGGACGAACAGAAGTTTCATGATGTCTATGGATGAAGATGAATGATGGATGCGCGAATCCGCTTCACGCAGCGGCTTCGGCGACGCGCACGACCACCTTGCCGAAGTTCTTTCCCGCGAGCAGGCCGATGAGCGCGTCCGGGGCGTTTTCGAGGCCGTCGGTGACGTCCTCGCGTGGGATGATCTTGCCGGCCTTGATCCATCCGCCCATTTCGACCAGGAACGCCTGATAGCCGGTCGCATAGTGATCGAGGATGATGAAGCCCTCCATGCGGATCCGTTTCTTCAGCAGCGTGTCGGTCAGGAGCGGAAGCCGGTCGGGGCCGGGCGCCGGTTCGCTATCGTTGTATTGCGAGATCAGGCCGCAGAGCGGCACGCGCGCGCCGACGTTGAGGAGCGGCAGCACGGCGTCGAAAATCGCACCGCCGACGTTCTCGAAGTAGACGTCGATGCCGTCGGGGCAGGCTTGCGCGAGCTGTTGTGCAAGATCGGGCGCGCGCCGATCGATGCACACGTCGAAACCGAGCGTCTCGGTGACGTACCGGCATTTCTCCGCGTCTCCCGCAATGCCGACGACGCGGCAGCCCTTCAGTTTCGCGATCTGGCCGACGACGGCACCGACCGCACCGCTCGCGGCTGCGACGACGACGGTTTCGCCCGGCTTCGGTTGCCCGATGTGCAGCAGGCCCGTGTAGGCGGTGAAGCCCGGCATGCCAAGCACGCCGAGCGCATGGGACGGGTGGTCGAGATCCGAGCCGAGCGGCATGAGATCCGCGCCGTCGGAGCGCGCGTAGTCCTGCCAGCCGCTGTCGCCAAGCACCAGGTCGCCAACCGCAAATGCGGCATGCTTCGAGGCGATGACGCGGCTGACGGTGCCGCCGACCATCGCGTCGCCGAGCGCAACGGGCGGCGCGTAGGACGGTGCGTCGCTCATGCGCCACCGCATGTAGGGATCAAGCGACAGGTACAGCGTCTGCAGCAGGACTTCGCCTTCGGCGGGCGTCGGCACTGCCGTGGTTTCAAGCCGGAAGTTGTGTGCTGCCGGCGCGCCGACGGGGCGGCTGGCCAGGACGACCCGGCGATTGACGGAAGGGGACTGCGACATGAGTGACCTCGGTATGACGGTTTCGCCGCCCGGACAGGGCCGGTTGGCGGCGGTTTTTGCATGACGGTCGCGATGCGCGGGACAACGTGCCGGTGCACGTCCCACGAATGAAGTAGACCAGTCGTCTAGTGTCTGGGCGCTTGCGGACAACGTCGCAGGGCTTGACCTGCGGAGGTGCGCCGGGTTGCGCCAGGCATCGCATGAATGCGAAGGCCGACCACGAGGTCGAACCGTGAGGCGGATCATACGATCGAGTAGACCGGTCGTCTAGTAAGCGTGCGGCGCGATTCCGCACTTCGCGATCGGTTCCGTCTGCGGTTGACCGGGGCCGCACGGTCATGGCGAGACGGGCCTCCGTTCGCCGTAAGGGCCGTGTCATAAGGCGCTCGCCGGGATCGGGCGTTGCGGTGAATGACACCATGCGAGCGCTTCCGAAACGCGTGGGCGATACGGTCCGCCTCCCCATTCGGGGGGGCGTGTCGGCTGCCTGAAACGCCGTAAGGTAGTCGGCAAGGAGCCGTCCGAATCGATCCGGCCGGCGCAGTCATCATGTACGGAGCGGGAGGGAGCATGACCAAGACGGTGCTGATAACCGGTGCGGGGTCCGGATTCGGGCGAGGGGTCGCGTTCGCGCTTGCCGAACGCGGACATCGCGTGATCGCGGGTGGCCAGATCTGGCCGCAGGTCTGGGCGCTGCGGCAGGAGGCCAAGGCGTGCGGGGTAGACCTGCAGGTCATCAAGTTCGATGTGACGAACGAGATCGATCGTGCGCATGCATTGACCCACGACGTCGATGTCCTGCTGAACAACGCGGCCATCATGGAATCCGGCCCGCTCGTGGAGATGCCGATATCCGTGTTTCGTTCGGTGTTCGAAACGAATGTCTTCGCGGCGCTCGAAGTCGCGCAAGGATTCGCGCGCAGGATGGTCGTGCGCGGGCATGGCCGGATCGTCTGGATGTCGTCGGTCGCGGGGCTCGTCAAGGTGCCGTTCGACGGCGCCTACGCCGCGTCGAAACATGCGGTCGAAGGCATCTGCTCCGCGATGGAGGAGGAACTGAAGCCTTACGGAGTCGAAGTCGTGACGATCAACCCCGGCGCCTATCGCACCGGCTTCAACGATACCGGCATGGAAAGCATGGATCAGTGGTGGGACCAGGGCGAGCGCGTGGTCGCTCACTGGCCGACGCGTGAACTGAATCGGCAACACGATCCCGCGGAAATGATCGACGCCATCGTCGCGGTGATCGAGGCGGAGGCGCCGCCGTATCGTACGGTCAAGCCCGCGTCCGCCGAGCAGCTCGTGCGCGATGAACAGGCAGCCGTATGGCAACGGACGGCAGGCAGCAAGCCGTGAAACGCGCGAACGACAGCAACACCTGGCCGGATTGCCCGACACGCATGGACGTGCGTCGCCGGCGGCCCAGATGCGGCGCCGCTAGACGAAGCGGAGCAGCGAGATCGTGATCGTCAGGGTCACCGCTGACAGGAGGCTCGACGCGACCAGCGTCGCGCCCGCGGTCGGATCGTCGATGTCGTAGCCGAGCCCGAACAGGATGCCGAACGAACCGCACGGTATCGCCGCCAGCAGCACGAGCTGACCGGCCATCGGCGCCGGCACGGAGAAGAGGCGGACGCAGAACCACGCGAGCAGCGGCTGCACGATGTGGCCGAGCAACAGCTCGACGCCTACCTCGAGGTTCAGTCGGATCGGCAGCGCGGCCAGGATGAGGCCGGTGGAAAACAACGCGAGACCAGCCGTCGTTGCGCCGATGATGCCCAGCGATTGGGCGATCAGCGTCGGCAGGTGCCATCCGAGCACCGAGCAGGCCATGCCGCCGAGCGGTGCCAGGACCACCGGCTTCAGGAAGGTGTTGAGCAGCGCGCCGGCGAGAGGGGGCGCATTCGGCCGTCCGGGGCGTTCGGTGCCGCGAGCGCGTTCGAGCAGGATCAGGCACGCCGGCGACATCACGACCGACGCGATGGTGATCGCGAACGCGACCGTCAATGTGCTCGATTCGCCGTACACGGCGACGAGAAGCGGCAGGCCGATGGCCGCAAAGTTCGGCATGCCAACCGTGACCGCACGCACGGCGGCACGACCCGGATCGACATGGAAGACCTGTTTCGACAGGACGAGCGACGTGAAATACGGGACGAGCATGAAGATCACGATGACGGCGACGGGAACCAGATGGCTCACGAGTTCCGCACGCACCATCTTCGCCGTATAGACGAACAGCGCGAACGGCAGCGCGTAGTCGACCAGCATCTTGTTGATCGACCCGATCGGCATGTTTCCGGCATTGGTTTTTCCGGCGAAATAGCCCATTGCGATCGAAAAGAAAAACGGCACCAGGGCGGACGATAGTTGTGCAGTCATGGCAGTTCCAGAGCGGGGCGCGGGCGACGCCGACGCGCCGAAACCAGCCGGCCCGCGAGTCGCAGCGTTGCCGCCAACATGAACGCCTCGCGGTCTTTTTTCACCCCCCCGTAGAGGGGGTAGAGCGGTCGGCTCGACAACGCTATCGTTGGCTCATCTTGACGACCGGCCGCAGCGATGCAGGCGGCGGGTCGCATCGAGCGGGGCCGTTGGGTGGTTCGATCCCGGAGCGAGGCCACGCGGCATGAAGCTGCGCGATCGTCCCGCGCCTGCCGTCACCTGCCGATGCGATCCCGCCTGGACAAAATGGCCAGGACTTCATGCCGAAGCGAGCATGCAGTCGTCGACGATCATCTCGCTTGACCGGACGCGTTCGTCTTTCCACGCGAGTCGGCAGCAGGGCAGCGCGCATGCACGTGCCGCCCACCCGGAATGTCCGGCCCGGGATCGATGCCGGCATCGTGTCAATTGCACTGCGCGACTTTTCGCGTCGCGCGGAGAAACCCGCCATGATTTTTGAAATTGCCCAGATCGACATCCAGGAAAACGGCGAGCCGGGGTTTGAACGTGCGGTCGCCGAGGCGAAGCCGCTCATCGAACGCGCCCCCGGTTGCCATGGCTTGCGTCTGTATCGCGGTATCGAGCATCCGTCGCGCTATCGCCTGATGGTGCAATGGGAAAGCGTCGAGCTGCACGACGCGTTTCGCCGGACAGCCGATTTTCAGCGTTGGCGCGAACTGGCCGGCCCGTTCTTCGTGAGCCCGCCGTCGGTCGAGCACGTGCGCGAAGTCTGACGCAGCCTGCGTGCGAGGCCCGGTGCAATGCCGCATCCGTGCGGCGTTGCCCGGCCAGCATCGCCGGCCCCCCGGTTTTTTGCAAGGAGCGAGAGGCTGTGAGGTTCTCCACGATCAGCACGCAGATTCAACTGGCGAGGCGGCCGAACGGTCAGCCCGTTGCGGACGATTTCCTGACGGTCGGGGTGCCGCTGCCGGTGTTGTCGGACGGCGAGGTGCGCGTACGCAACGAGTACATTTCGGTCGATCCGTATATGCGCGGTCGAATGGACGACCGGCCGTCGTATGTCGAGCCGTTCAGGCTGCATGAAACGATGACCGGCGCCGCCGTCGGCCGCGTGACCGACAGCGCGTCGAGCGCATTCGCACCCGGCGATCTCGTGGTGCACCGTTACGGCTGGCGCGATATCGCCCAGGGCGCGGCGGAGGAGTTCACCCGCGTCACGGACTTGCCGCACCTGTCGAGCAGCGTGCATCTCGGCGTCATGGGCGCAACCGGCATGACGGCGTATGTCGGATTGCTCGTGGTGGCAGGCATGCGCGAGGATGACGTCGTATTCGTCTCCGCGGCGGCGGGCGCGGTCGGCTCGCTCGTCGGCCAGATCGCGCGACTCAAGGGGGCCGCGCATGTGATCGGCTCGGCCGGGAGCGACGAGAAGGTTGCCGCCATTCGCGAACGCTACGGATACGATGCGGCGTTCAACTACCGGCGCGCACCGGTGCTCGAGCAACTGGAGGCTGTGGCCCCCGCGGGCATCGACGTCTATTTCGACAACGTGGGCGGCGATCATCTCGAGGCTGCGTTGTCGACCTTCAATTACGGCGGACGTGCGGCGATCTGCGGTGCGATTTCGCAGTACGACCGCGTCGGCGTATCGCCGGGGCCGCGGTTCATGGAAAACATCGTCTATCGCAGCCTGACGTTGACGGGCTTCCTGCTGCACGACTATCGGCAGTATCGCGATGCGTTCGTCGACGAGATGACGGAGTGGCTGAGGGGCGGACAGATCGTGCATGACGAAACGATCGTCGACGGTATCGCGCGCGCGCCGGCGGCCTTTATCGGGCTGATGAACGGGACCAACACCGGCAAGATGCTGGTCAGGATCACGTGACCGATTGAACACGCGCGGTCGACCGGGCCAGGGTTCGACCGCGCCGGCTTGCGAGTGGGACATGCCTGATGCGACTGTACGACCGGACGACGGGCTGCGCGTGGGTTCCGCCCGCGAGTTCGCGGGTGCCCAGGTGACGGTGTTGGAATGCGACGGAAGCGTGCTGGTGGTGCGTTGGGTCGAGCCCGGCGTCCGGCATTTCGGCGAGCAGCGCCGGCGGCGCGCCATCGCTTCCCGCCGCGGCACCTGTGTGCTGTCGCATTTGCCCATCGCCCCCGGTGACACCGTGTTTCGTCCGGCGGAGCGGCCTAGACCGACCAATGCCGGCGCGATGATCCTCGCGAGCGATGCGCTGGGCATGCAGCCTGCCTGAATGCGTGCCGGCGTGAGCAGCGCCGGCACGACCGCATCACGATTGCGCGACGGTATTCCGGAGTACGCCGATCCCTTCGATCTCGACCTCGCACACGTCGCCGGCGCGCATCCAGAGCTGGGGATTGCGCGCCATGCCGATGCCCGACGGCGTGCCGGTCGCGATGACGTCGCCGGGCTCGAGCGTCATGACTTCGCTGATGGTGGCGATCAGCGTGGCGATGTCGAAGATCATGTCGTTCGTATTGGCTTCCTGGACGACGACACCGTTGAGGCGGGTCCGCAGCGTGAGACCGGCCGCGCCCGCCGGCAGTTCGTCGACGGTCACCAGCTCGGGGCCCAGTGCGCCCGTTTCGTCGAAATTCTTGCCGACCGTCCATTGCGGCGTCTTGAACTGGTAGTCCCGCAGGGTCGCGTCGTTGAAGACCGTATAGCCGGCCACATGGCTCAACGCATCGCTTCGCCCGATGCGTCGGCCGCCGCGGCCGATGATCACCGCCAGCTCGCCTTCGTAATCGAGCTGCTCCGATTCCGTCGGCATGCGGATTGCGGCGCCGTGCGCGGTCAGGCTGCTGCGAAAGCGCGCGAACAGCGTCGGATAGGACGGAACCTCGTATCCCGCCTCTTGCGAGTGCTCGGCATAGTTGAGCCCGACGCAGATGATCTTCGCCGGCCGTGTCACGGGCGGAAGCAGCGTGCAGTCGGCCAGATCGAGCGGCCGGCCGGTCAGCAGGATGCGCTGGCTCGCTTGCGCCAGCGCGGAAGGACCGGCAGAGACGAGGGTGTCGAGATCGCCGGGATAGCCGGGATCGCTACGCGTCAGGGCGAGATAGCGGCCGTCGCCGGCCCGGATGGCGAGGCCGGTGGCGCCGTCGCGTACGAAGCTGATGAATCGCATGATGGTTTTCCGATAATCAAGTCAAACAAGCCGGAAGGCGTGCGGCCGTGCCGCGCAGCCTTTCGATCGCGTGCGGGAGGGTGAGTCCCGCGTGATGCGGTCAGGCGCCCGATGTCATTTGCCGGTCGGGCCGGGTGCGCCGTCGTCGGTCACTTCGTTCGTGACCGCAGCGCGGATCCGTTTCAGTTGCGCCGGATCGACCTGCTGCCGGACTTTCGCGACGTCGGCGGCGCTCACCGGGCTGCCACGATTGCCCCAGCTGCTGCGTACGAACGTCGCGAGTTCGGCGACCTGCGGGTCCGACAGCCGCCAGCCGAAGGCGGGCATGGCCAGCGGCGCCGGATCAGAGCGGGTCGACGGCATCCGCGAGCCGGTCAGGATCACGTGAATGACCGACGACGGATCGTCGGACGTGACCACCGCATTGCCGGCCAGCGCGGGAAACGCCTTCATCGCACCGCTGCCGTCCGAGCGATGGCACGCATTGCAGTTGTCGAGGTACAGCAAGGCGCCGCCTGTCGGCGTGACGCCCGAGCGCAGCGCCGTGGTCGCATCCGGCTTGACGGGCGGTGCCGCCGGTGTCGGTGGTGCACGGTCGGGGTGGAGGCTGTCGAGGTAGTCGGCAACCGCGTGCAGGTCGGCGTCGCTGAAATACTGCGTGCTGTTCTCCACGACTTCGGACATGCCGCCGAACGTGGCGCTGCCGTGCGATCGTCCGGTTCGCAGCAGCTGGACGATGCTGTCCCGCGAGCGCTCGCCGTTGCCGTGCCCGGCGCGCAGGTCGGGCGCATGCCAGCCCGCGAGCGTGTAGCCGCTCAGGTACAGGTCCGTTCCGCGCGCGTCGAATGCCTTCTCCTCGCCCATCACGCCGTGCGGCGTATGGCATGCGCCGCAGTGCGCGAGCCCTTGAACGAGATAGGCGCCGCGATTCCACGCCGCGCCTTGCGCCGGATCCGCGCGATAGGCGCCAGCGGGGCGAAACAGCAGATTCCATCCGGTGAGCATGACACGCAGGTTGAACGGAAAGTGGAGCCGCGTCTGCGGATTCGGCTGGTCGATCGGGCGGACGCCGTGCATGAAGTACGCATAGAGCGCACGGGTATCGGTGTCGCTGACCTTCGAGAAGGACGGGTACGGCATCGCAGGGTAGAGCAGGTGCCCGTCCTTCGCGACGCCTTTGCGCAGCGCGGCCGCGAAGTCGTCATAGCTGTAGCTGCCGATCCCGTGCCGGACGTCGGGCGTGATGTTGGTCGAATAGATCGTGCCGAACGGCGTTTCCATCGGCAGCCCGCCGGCGAACGGCTGATCGCGGCGCGATGTATGACATGCGACACAATCGCCGACGCGCGCCAGATAGGCGCCACGCGCGATCTGGGCGGCATCCTGCGCGTTCGCCGCGGCCGGTTGCAGCCACGTGGCTAGCGTAGCGAAGGTCAATAGCAGACCGAATGAAGTCATGGCCGGTTTCGTGCGTTGCTTATCCATTGCAATTCCTATGTCGGTAGCAGTGGACCGGGATGCTTCAGGTACAGCTCGCGGATCGCGCGCGCCGCGAAATACGCTTGCGCGCCGACCATGCCTGTCGGGTTGTACGCCCAGTTCTGCGGAAACGCGCATGCGCCCGTCACGAATACGTTGTGCACGTCCCACGATTGCAGGTACTTGTTGACGACGCTCGTGTCCGGACGATCGCCGCAGACCGCACCGCCGGTCGTATGCGTGGTCTGGTATGGCCGCATGTCGAAGTGATCGCCGATCTTCCCGGCATGGACCGACATCGATTTCGGCTTCATCGCACGCGCGACTTGCTCGGCCTTGTCGGTGACGAAGCGCGTCATGCGCATCTCGTTGTCGTGCCAGTCGAAGGTCATGCGCAGCAGCGGGAGGCCGTATGCGTCGCGATAGGTCGGATCGAGATCCAGGTAGTTCATGCGGTATGACATGACCGAGCCCGCCGTACCGATGGAAAACGAATGCAGATAGTTGTCCTTGAGCGCCTTCTTCCAGGCGGCCCCCCATTTGGGGGTGCCTTCCGGCAGCAGGGTCTGGCCGATCGGGCGGCCGCCGGTGACCATCGCGCTGATGTAGGCGCCGCCGACGAACCCCGCCGCGGAATGATCGAAGTGATCCGCGTTGAAGTCGTCGAATGCCTGGCCCCCCGAGCCGGCGCCGATGAACGGATCGATGTGGACATCCTTGTCGAAGAACAGCGAGACCGCGCTGTTCTTCTGATAGGCGAAGTTCCTGCCGACGGTTCCCGTTCCTGTCGCCGGATCGTACGGCGTTCCGATCCCGGACAGCAGCAGCAGGCGCACGTTGTGCATCTGGAATGCGCAAAGCAAGACGATGCGCGCCGGCTGAAATACTTCCCGGCCCTGCGCATCGAGATAGGTCACGCCGGTGGCGCGCTTGCCGGACGAATCGAGCTGTACACGCGTCACATGGGATCGATCGCGCAACTCGAAATTGGGTTTGGCCAGCAACGCGGGCAGGATGCAGGCTTGCGGCGATGCCTTCGCATACATGTAGCAGCCGAAGCCTTCGCAATAGCCGCAGAAGTTGCACGGGCCGAGCTGCATCCCGTACGGATTCTGATAGGCGATCGACGCGTTGGACGCGGGAATCGGAAACGGATGGAAACCCACTTCGCTTGCGGCGTGCCTGAACAGCGTCGCCGGATAGTTGTCGGCGAGCGGCGGGCACGGATAGTCGCGCCGGCGCAAGGCCTCGAAGGGATTGCCGCCGTCGACGATCCGGCCGTGCAGGTTGCCTGCCTTGCCCGACGTGCCCATCACGGCCTCGATACGCTCGAAGTACGGTTCGAGTTCGTCCAGTGAGTAAGGCCAGTCCTGGATCGTCATGTCGCCGGGGATGAACCCGGCGCCATAGCGCTGCACGTAGTGCGAGCGGATCTTGAGGTCGGCGGCATTGGCGCGCCAGGTCGTGCCGTTCCAGTGCACGCCCGAGCCGCCCACCCCGGTACCCAGCAGGAATGCGCCGAGCTGCCGGTAGGGCAATGCGTCTTCGTTCGGCGCATGCCGGATCGTGACCGTCTCGCGCGCAAGATTCTGCATCAGCTTGCGCCGCTGAATGTAAGCGAGCTCGTCGGCGATGGCCGGATACGCGAACTCGGGGCTCGTATCGCGGTTTTCCCCGCGCTCGAGGCCGACGACGGTCAGGCCGGCCTCGGCCAGCTCCATCCCCATGATCGCGCCTGTCCATCCCATCCCGACGACGACAGCGTCCACTTCCGGTTTCGTGACTTGCGGCATATGCATTTCAACCCTGTTGACCTTCGATGCTGACGGGCCCGTACGGGTAGCGCTTGCCGGTCCCGACCCAGTCGAGGAAGTCCGCCCTGGCTCCCGGAAAGCCGATCATCTTCCAACTGCCCATCGACTTGTTGCCGCCGTGTATCGGGTCCGACAGATAGCCTTCGCGGGTGTTCTCCAGCAGAAACGCGAAGAAATCCGTCGACGAGATCGCGTCGAACGCCATCGCGCCGGACTCCAGGCGTGCGAGCACGTCGGTCCGTTCCGCGATGGCGAGATCGGCAAAGCGCTTGCCGGCGAAGTCGCGCATGCATCGTTCGTTCGTCGCCTGGATGCCGGCTCGGTACACCTCGCGCGGCGTCAGCCTCGACTGATAGCCGAACAACGGCGAGGCGGCGCGAAACGGCCCCTGCATATACCAGTGCGCCGCGTAGCCGTAACCGGATTCCAGTTGCCTGTCGATGAAGACGGGTACGTTCAGGTCCAGCGCGCCGGGCCCTTCGTCGTCGTGCGGGATCAGGCGATCCACTGCCGCGAGCACGAAGTGCCATTCGTCGGGCGTGAAAAATACCGGGCGATAGGTGTCGAGCCGGACGCCGCCGTCGGCGCTTTGCATCGCCGTCGGTGCCGGTGATGCGTCGTCACCTGGATGGCACGCACCTATCGCAACGGCGGCGGGAACGATGGCGACGCGTTTGAGGAATATGCGCCTGGTGGACTCCGGCGCGGGAGGCTTGTCGTCGTGTGACTGGGCTTTGCTCATGGACGGTTTTTCAGGCCATTTCGAGGTGTCGTTACATGCGCCGGGCGCTGTCGCTACAGGCCGCTGACGATGCAGCGAGCGCGCGTCGGATTGCATTTCAATCGGCATGCGTCGTGCGGATGCTCCCGGATGGAAGCGCGCGTCATGCCATGCGTCGAAGGGTGGTGGAAGCAAACAGTACCGACAGCCCCGTGCAATGGCAGCCCCCTGTTTGGGGAGGACGGGCCGGATCGACGATGGACGACGCAGGCAGTGATGTGGCCCGCGCTCCGTCGCGAGGCGCCGTATCGGTGAAATGGTCGGGCTGACCCGGATGCGCGACAGGGCGCCCGAGTTACTGCAGGGGCGATCGGGCAGCACATTGTCTGGCGGGCGTGACGCGCGTTGCTGAAGCATGTGTGCAAGACGAGGTCCGCGTGGCAGCGCAACGTAGATCCGCATGCCCCCCACTTGGGGAGGAATCTTGCATATGTCGCGACGGTACGAGGATCATTGCGTTGGCGAAGTGCGCGTCTCAATGCAGACGAATTCGCTTCAACGATGCAGGGATTTTTTGCGCGGTTACTGCTATCCGAGGTGCCCGAGAGAAGCCGCGGCGCCGTTGGATGGCAACCGCATCACTCGACTCCGCAGCGAATTGCGCGCCGAGCGTGGCTTTGCGGACGCGCGATGAAACCAACCAGGGAGTTTTCCATGTCGACCTTCTCAAGACGTTCGTTCGTCCAGTCAATCGGTGCCGCGACACTCGCGCCCGGCGTGTTGCTCGCATCGGCGGAGGGTGGAGCTGCACCTGCAAAGTCCACGCCAACGCAGGGAGGTGGCGCGAACTATGCCGATTACAAGCATATCCAGGTCACCCAGGACAGCGGTGTCGCCACGGTGACGTTGAACTACCCGCCGCTCAACCTGCTCGACGAGGTACTGTCGGAGGAGTTCGACTCGCTGACCCGACAACTTGAACAGGATACGAACGTACGAGTCGTCGTGCTGCAGAGCGCCGTGCCGAAGTTCTTCATTGCGCATTCGGGCCTGCATCGTGTCGGCTCCGCGCCGAAAACGACCTCGAATACCCGGACCTTCCGCCTGACACAGATGCTCGGCGAGCGTTTGCGCAACATGCCCAAGGCCGTGATTGCCAAGGTCGAAGGCATCGCGCGCGGCGGCGGCTGCGAGATCGCGCTGGCCGCCGACATGTGTTTCGCCGCGATCGGCGAAGCGGTGTTCGGCCAGCCGGAGGTCGTCTGCGGACTCGTCCCGGGCGGCGGCAACACGCAGCGCCTGCCGAGGCGGATGGGGCGCGCCCGCGCGCTCGAGGTGCTGCTGGCCGGAGAGGACTTCTCCGCGGAACTGGCCGACCACTACGGCTACATCAATCGCGCGCTGCCGGCCAGGGAGCTGGGGCCATTCGTGGACAAGCTCGCACGCCGCATCGCGACCTTTCCGCCCACCACGATCGCCCACCTGAAACGGTCCGTGGACATGGGATCCGACGTTTCCTTCTCCGAAGGCCTGTTGGTGGAAGCCCATGAGGCCGATCTCTGCGTCGCCAATGAAGCGATCCAGACGCGTGTGAAAGCGATACTCGCGGCCGGCGCCGAGACCTACGAAGGTGAGCTCCGCTTTCCCGACCTCTCCGCGAACCTGCCGCCTGCCGATTGAGCGGTGGTGTTCTTGCTTCCGGAAGCCGGGCAGAACCGAACCCGGGCGATGTACCGGATCGACGGGAGGGGGGCGGTATTGGCGAATGTGCGGTCGCACGCGGTGGCGAGCAAGCGACACCTGCCGATGCGCGGCGAGCAAGTCGGGCGCGCCTCGTGCCGACAGGTTGTCGTCTGCAGCACCGGAAAGCGTGGCCGCCTCCGAATGAGTCGGGGGCGGCCATTCGAACGTTTCAGGCTGGTCACGATTGCCGTGACGCGGCGGACCCGGGGTCGGCATGAAGCGCGTAGAGCTCGGACACGCTTACCGCCTTGCGGCTGCTGTGTTCCACCGATCCTTCTTTCGTCCACAGGAACGGATAGAAGCTGAAGCATTGATCCGTCGTCAGATGCTCGACATCCGCTTGCCAGCCGGGCCAGCGCAAGCTTGCATAGAAGTCATCCAGCTTTTCGCCGAGCGACCACTGCACGAAGTCGCTGTATCCGATATCAAGCGGCTCCCATCTCAGTGTGTCGGGAGCAAAGTAGTACACCGAACCGGTGTCGTCCCCAAATGCGCCTCCGTTCAATGCGAAGAATCCGCCGACGGTATCGTCCGCAATCAATAGAAAGCCGGACGATCGCCCATCATTCCAGCCAACGATGTCTCTAGGCAGCCTGGAATGGCCCGAGCCGAGCAGACGAAGGTAGCCTCCGTCCACCAGGATGCCGCCGGTCGAATAGGCGATTGCTCCCAGGGTCGATCGGGTGGATACCTGAAGCGCTGAAAGCACTTCGCCACTTCGATCGGATGGCGGCAGTATTTCGCAACGTTGGCCGGCTGCCGCAGCCCACTCGACTAAAGTCGGGAGCGCCGACTCGCGTTCGTTGATCAGTTCGTCCAGCGGACGCATCCTTTTTCTCCGGGTTGTTCAAGCGCGACCTCACCGCACGCCGACCGACGACCGCAGCGCCGCGCCCAGCGTGCGCAGCGCTTGCCGGGCCCGCGCATCGGTCAGGTTCGAGTAGAGCACCACGTCGCGCGTCGGCAAGGGCGGCAGCCCGTATCGCGCGCCCACGTCGACCGTA
>NZ_JAAGPB010000576.1:0-4681 GCF_017104585.1 Burkholderia sp. Ac-20392 | reverse complement strand
CGCCGCGCTGGCGGCGCGCTTCGTTCGCGTGAGGTGGCGCGCCGCGACGGTGCGTGCCCGCGCCCCGTACCGCGGCACATAATTCGTCCACCTTCACATTTGTGCCACGTTGCGTCGGCAACAATCGCGGACAGACATTCGACAACCTTGCGGCGCATCCCGCGACCGCAAGCCTTTTCCGAGGAAACGCCATGCTCAAGACGCTCGCCCGCGCCGCTGCCGCACTCGCCGTCGCTTCCGCTTCACTGCACGCCTCCGCGCAGACCAGCTACGACTACCTGTTGCTCGCCGCGTCGTGGGAGCCCGGCTTCTGCGCGTCGCACGACACGCCGGAATGCACGAATCTCGCCGGCACGTATGCGGCGACGAGCCTGTCGCTGCATGGCCTGTGGCCGAACAAATACGACGGCAACCAGCCGTTCTACTGCGGCGTGCCGCAGAACGACATCGACCTCGACAACGCACACCAGTGGTGCAGCATGGACGCGTACCCGATCAGCAGCGCGACTCGCAACACGCTGTCGACGTACATGCCGGGCGTCGCGTCGTGCCTCGACAAGCACGAGTGGTTCAAGCACGGCACCTGTTCGAACTCGGCGACGCCCGATGCGTACTGGAACCAGGCGTCCGGCATGATCAGCCGGCTCGGCAACACGTCGTTCAACACGTTCCTGCAGGCGAACGCGGGCAAGACGGTCACGCGTAACCAGCTGCTGTCGGCGTTCGAAGGCGCATTTGGCAGCAATACGCGCAGCGCGGTGTCGCTGAAGTGCACGAAGACGAACGGCGTCAGCTATTTCACCGAAGCGTGGATTGCGGTGAAGACCAATGCGACCGCGCAGTTCCCGAGCGCCGCGTCGCTCGTGACGGACGGCAATACGCAGGGCACGTGCCCGACGTCGGGCGTGTACATCGCGAAGTAACGGGGAAGGGGCGACGGCGCGCGACATCGCGCATGCCGTCGCCGGTCACGGCTTCGGCGGGATGCCCGACCACAGCAGCCGGGCCAGTTCCGGCGCGTCGAGTTGCGGCTCGTGTGCGTCGAGCGCGTCGGGCAATGCATGCCACGGCACCGCCGGATTCCGGTGATGCTGCAGATGAAGGTTGATGTGATACGGCCAGACGAACACGCGGCCGATCCAGCCCGTGCGCCACGAATACGTCCAGTCGGCCCAGCCGGGCGTCGCATGCGGGCCGCCGCTGTGCTCGGCCATGCTGCGGATCTTCTGCAGCAGGACCGACAGCGTGAGCAGCGGCACGAACCACAGCGCGGCGGCCAGCAGGATCGTTCGCGCGGAACAGGCCCACACGAGCAGCGCGACGATCGCTACCCATACGGCCGCGGCTGCCTGGAACGGCCGGCCGAGTCGCGTGTTCTGCCCGCCCGCGCGCTTGAACGCCGCCATGTTGCGCACCATGTTCAGCACGAGCAGGTCGCCGAGGAACTGCCGCGCGAGCGGCCATGCGTCGAGCGGCCGGAACCGCCACGGCTGGTCGTGATAGAGAAACTGGCGCTCCGGGTCCTGCGCGGTGCCGAGATGCCGGTGATGCGCGAGATGCAGCGGCCGGTAGAACTCGACCGGTACGAGCCCCGGCACACCGATCGCGACGTTGATCAGGAAGTCGTTGAAACCGCGACGGCGCGTGAGGTGATAGTGGGCCGCGTCGTGATACAGGATGAACAGCGCATGCTGCCGCGTCGCGATGACGAGCACGGCAAGCGCATACAGGTACCACGTGCCGAGCGCGATGGCCACGCGGATCGCCACGACGATGCACGCCCATTCGAGCAGCGCGGCCGCAACCGTGCGCAGGTCGACCTTGGCGCGCAGCAACGCGAGCGTGAACGTGCCGGCCGCGAGGCCGATCGCGCAGCCCCATGCGACATCGGCGGCGCGATGCTGGCCGGTGGTCAGTGCCGTCGCCATCAGCAGCGCGCTCCACGCGACGAACAGTGCGGCCGATCGCTGCCGCAGCGCCAGCAGCACGATGGCGATCGCGACCGGCAGCGCGACGTGCCCGCTCGGCGATGCGGCAAGCGGCGCATCGATCCGCTGCAGCCACGCGATCCAGTTGTCATGAGCGGGCGGCCACACGATGGCGGTCGGATGCAGCAGATGGCACACGAGGCAAACACCGGCCGCGAGCGCGCCGGCGAAGAACGCCGGCAGCAGCCATGCGCGGCCGCGCCCGAGCCAGACGAGCGCGGGCAGTGCGAACAGGTAGCTGAGGTAGAGCGGCACGGTGCCGGGCAGCAGCGGAATCACGCGATCGAGCGCGCCCGCCGGAATGACCGTGACCGGCCCGAGCGGCCGGTGCGTGACGAACGTGTAGAACCCGCCTGTCACGACGAGATAGGTGACGAGCAGCAGCCATGGCCGGGCGATCGGCGCGTCGTTCGCATCCTGGCGGGAAACGGCGTTGGACATGGCGGGAGCGGGCGGGTAACGGGCTATCATAGCAAGCTGTTCAGTCTTGCAGGAGTAGCCGATGGAGTTGCGTGCCACCGCCGTCGAACGTGCGGCCCTGGGCCCGGACGACATCGACCGGATGTTCTCGTTGTATGCGGCGTCCTATTGCGACACGGTCCGTGCGCAGTTCGACCACGATCTCGGCGACAAGACGCACTGCATCGTGCTGCGCGACAGCGGCGGCGCGATCCAGGGCTTCTCGACGCTCAAGCAGTACGAGACACGCTGGCGCGACGCGTCGATCCGCGTGATCTTTTCCGGCGATACGATCATCGATCCCGCGCATTGGGGCGCGCAGCATCTCGCGTTCGCGTGGATCCGCCATGCGGGCGACGTGTGGCGGCAGGCGCCCGCCGTGCCGCTGTACTGGTTCCTGATCTGCAAGGGCCATCGCACCTATCGCTACCTGCGCACGTTCGCGCGCGACTACGCGCCGCGCGCCGACAACCTGACCGCACCGGCCACGCAGGACCTGATGGACTACCTGGCCGCGAGCCGCTACGGGCACGCGTACGATTCCGCCAGCGGCCTGCTGTCGTTCGACACGCCGCAGGGCCGGCTCACGCCCGCGCTCGCGGAGGTGCCGGCCGCGCACCGGCGGCTGGCCGACGTCGATTACTTCCTCGCACGCAACCCCGGCTATGCCCAGGGCGACGAACTCGTGTGCCTGTGTGAACTGTCGGCGTCGAACCTGCGGCCGCTCGCGCGCCGCCTGTTCGACGGTGTGTGAGCCGCGCGCATGCGGATCCGTCTCGCGCAACCGGCCGACAACGCGCGCATCCTCGATTTCCAGTCCCGCCATGCGATGCAGGGCAGCCTGCCATTGCGCTTCGATCGTGCACCCGACTACTTCGCGCTGCATCGCTGCCACGCGCCGCATCACGAGGTCTGGCTCGCGGAGGATGAGCGCGCGGCGCTGAAGGGGCTCGCGAGCCTCGTCGTGCGCGACGGCTATCTCGGCGAACGCGCGCAGCCGGTCGCCTATCTCGGCGATCTGCGCCTGATGCCCGACCGGCGGCTGTCGCGCGAGTGGACCGACTCGGTGCGCGAACGCTTCGCGACGCTGCGCACCGACGCCGGCGTGCAGCACGCGTATTGCTGCATGATTCGCGACAACCGGCTCGCGGTGCAGTCGCTGGCACGATCGCGGCGCGAGAACCGGCTGCGTTTCGCGCACTGGCACGGCTACGAGAACGTGTCGATCTATGCGCAGCGCGGGCTGTCGTCGGCGCCACGCAGTGTGCCGGGCGTGCGGATCGTCGAGGCGCAGCCGCATCATGCGGACGCACTGCGCGCGTTTCTCGATGCCGAGTCGCGCCGCCAGCCGTTCGGCGGCGTGTTCTGCGCGGACGAATTCGCGCGGCGGCTCGATACGTGGCCGTCGTTCGGCATCGGCGCGTTCCTGCTGGCACTCGACGCGCACGACAACCTGATCGGCTGCGTCGCGCCGTGGGATGCAGGCAATATCAAACGAATCGTGCTCGAACGGCTGCCGTTGCCGCTGCAGGCCGTCCGTGTCGCATTCAATGCATTCGCGCCCGCCTTGCGCCGCCCGCGTATCGCGGCGGCCGGCGAGCCGCTGCGCGACGTCTACCTGACTCACCTGCAGGTGCGCGACCGCGATCCGTCCGTGTTCGCGGCGCTGCTCGATGCCGCGTGGCTGCGCGTGCGCAACAGTCATGCGCTGATGCAGTTGTGCCTGTACGACGGCGATCCGCTCGGGCCGGCGCTCGCGCGCTACTACGCGGCGCGTACGCCGATGGATCTCTATACGCTGTCGACCGGCGAGCCGGCCGCGCCGATCGACGGCCTGCTGGCCGGCCGCGTGCCGGGCTTCGAGATCTACCTGGTCTGAGCGTGCGTGACGTGCAGCAGGTCGGCGAGCGCGAGCCAGAAGCGGCCGGCGTCGAAGCCGAGCCCGCCGAGCACGGGTTGGCCGTGGTCGAGCCGTGGCAGGCACACCTGCGGGATGCCGGCCATCACCTGATGTTCGAGATAGAACTGCCCGTCGTGCGCGCAGCCGGGACGATGCCCGTTCAGCCGTCCATGATGTGAATCGAAGCGCGTGGATGCCTCGACGGACCAGCTCACGCCATGCACGAGATGCAGGTCGCGCGGCAGCGCGGCAAGCATGTCGCCGACGCGCGGATCGCGCCGGCTGCTGATGTCGCGCGTGCCGGCGTCGGCCCAGCGCGTGCGCAGCATGCGGA
>NZ_JAAGPB010000575.1:0-4801 GCF_017104585.1 Burkholderia sp. Ac-20392 | reverse complement strand
GGCCTCCCCAGCGATCTCACCCCGGTTATCCACTCTTTCCCTCCACGACGCTCTTCCGCTCTGCGCTGTCGGGGCCGTGGGGCGGCCTGACCGTCGCGCAGCGCGTCGACATCCTGTACGCGGTGGCCGACGGCATCACGCGCCGCTTCGACGATTTCCTCGAAGCCGAAGTGGCCGACACCGGCAAGCCGGTGAGCCTCGCGAGCCATATCGACATCCCGCGCGGCGCGGCGAACTTCAAGGTGTTCGCCGACGTCGTGAAGAACGTGCCGGGCGAAACCTTCGAGATGGCGACGCCGGACGGCGCGGGCGCGCTCAACTATGCGATCCGCCGCCCGGTCGGCGTGGTCGGCGTGATCTGCCCGTGGAACCTGCCGCTGCTGCTGATGACGTGGAAGGTCGGCCCCGCGCTGGCCTGCGGCAACACGGTGGTCGTGAAGCCGTCGGAGGAAACGCCGCAGACGGCCGCGCTGCTCGGCGAAGTGATGAACGCGGCGGGCGTGCCGCGCGGCGTCTACAACGTCGTGCACGGCTTCGGGCCCGGCTCGGCCGGCGAATTCCTGACGACCCATCCCGGCGTGAACGCGATCACGTTCACCGGCGAGACGCGCACCGGCGCGGCGATCATGAAGGCGGCGGCCGACGGCGCGCGGCCCGTCAGCCTCGAAATGGGCGGCAAGAACGCGGCGATCGTGTTTGCCGACTGCGATTTCGACGCGGCCGTCGAAGGCACGCTGCGCTCGTGCTTCGCGAACGCGGGGCAGGTGTGCCTCGGCACCGAGCGCGTGTATGTCGAGCGTCCGCTGTTCGAGCGCTTCGTCGCCGCGTTGAAAGCCGGCGCCGAGCAACTGCGGCCGGGCCGCCCGGAAGCGGACACGACCGGCATCGGCCCGCTGATCAGCCAGGAGCATCGCGACAAGGTGCTGTCGTACTACCGCAAGGCCGCCGAGCTCGGCGCGACGGTCGTGACGGGCGGCGGCGTGCCCGACATGCCGGACGCGCTGCGCGACGGCGCGTGGGTGCAGCCGACGATCTGGACGGGCCTCGGCGACGATTCGCCGATCGCGCGCGACGAGATCTTCGGGCCGTGCACGCTCGTGATGCCGTTCGATTCGGAGGCCGAGGTGATCGGCCGCGCGAATGCGAACGCGTACGGGCTGTCGACCGCGGTCTGGACCACCAACCTGTCCCGCGCGCATCGCGTCGCCGCGTCGATCGACGTCGGCATCGCGTGGGTCAATTCGTGGTTCCTGCGCGACCTGCGCACCGCGTTCGGCGGCGCGAAGCAATCGGGCATCGGCCGCGAAGGCGGCGTGCATTCGCTCGAGTTCTACACGGAACTCCGCAACGTCTGCATCAAGCTCTGATCCACCCGTTACTGACCGGAAAACTCTTATGGACTCCACGTTGATTACCGCGCTGGGCGACCGGCTGTACGACGCGATGACCTCGCGCACGCCCGTCGCACCGCTGACGTCGCAGCACGAGGACCTGTCGGTCGACGACGCGTACCGGATCCAGCAGCGCTTCGTGCAGCGCCGCCTGGACGCCGGGGAAACCGTGATCGGCAAGAAGATCGGCGTCACGTCGAAGGCCGTGATGGACATGCTCGGCGTGTACCAGCCCGATTTCGGCTACCTGCTGTCGGGGATGGTGTATGGCGAAGGCGAGTGCATTCCGCTCGACACGCTGATCCAGCCGAAGGCGGAAGGCGAGATCGCGTTCGTGCTGAAGCGCGACCTGCTCGGCCCCGGCGTGACGAACGCGATGGTGCTGGCCGCGACCGAATGCGTGATGCCGTGCTTCGAGATCGTCGATTCGCGGATTCGCGACTGGAAGATCCGGATCGGCGACACCGTGGCCGACAACGCGTCGTGCGGCGTGTTCGTGCTCGGCGACAAGGCGGTGAGCACGCGTCGCGTCGATCTCGCGACGTGCGGGATGGTGCTCGAGAAAAACGGCGACGTGATCGGCACCGGCGCCGGCGCGGCCGCGCTCGGCTCGCCGGTCAATGCCGTCGCGTGGCTCGCCAATACGCTCGGCCGGCTCGGCATCCCGCTGAAGGCCGGCGAAGTGATCCTGTCCGGCGCGCTCGCCGCGATGGCGCCGGCCGGGCCCGGCGACAACTTCCGCGTGTCGATCGGCGGGATCGGCGCATGTTCGGTGCGGTTCGCGTGAGCGGCGCCGTTCCCCTTCACTGGCAAACGAGGAATTCCCCATGACCCGAAAAATCCGTTGCGCGCTGATCGGCCCCGGCAACATCGGCACCGACCTGCTCGCCAAACTCATGCGCAGCCCCGTGCTCGAACCTGTCTGGATGGTCGGCATCGATCCCGATTCCGACGGCCTGAAGCGTGCGCGCGAACTCGGCCTGAAGACGACCGCGGAGGGCGTCGACGGCCTGCTGTCGCACGTGCAGGCCGACGGCGTGCAGATCGCGTTCGACGCGACGAGCGCCTACGTGCACGCGGAGAACAGCCGCAAGCTCAACGCGCTCGGCGTGCTGATGATCGACCTGACGCCGGCCGCGATCGGCCCGTACTGCGTCCCGCCCGTCAACCTGATGGACCACATCGGCTCCGGCGAGATGAACGTGAACATGGTCACGTGCGGCGGCCAGGCGACGATCCCGATGGTGCGCGCGGTGTCCCGCGTGCAGCCGGTCGCGTACGGCGAGATCGTCGCGACGGTGTCGTCGCGTTCGGTCGGCCCCGGCACGCGCAAGAACATCGACGAATTCACGCGGACGACGTCGGCCGCGGTCGCGCAGGTCGGCGGCGCGAAGGCGGGCAAGGCGATCATCGTGATCAACCCGGCCGACCCGCCGCTGATCATGCGCGACACCGTGCACTGCCTGACCGAGACCGCGCCCGACGAGGCGCGCATCGTCGAATCGGTGCACGCGATGATCGCCGACGTGCAGCGCTACGTGCCCGGCTACCGGCTCGTCAACGGGCCGGTATTCGACGGCAACCGCGTGTCGATCTACCTCGAAGTCGAAGGCCTCGGCGACTACCTGCCGAAGTACGCGGGCAACCTCGACATCATGAC
The DNA here is from genome assembly GCF_017104585.1 of Burkholderia sp. Ac-20392. NCBI lineage: Bacteria > Pseudomonadati > Pseudomonadota > Betaproteobacteria > Burkholderiales > Burkholderiaceae > Burkholderia > Burkholderia sp. Ac-20392. The sequence continues at coordinate 1,750 of NZ_JAAGPB010000575.1, read as the reverse complement.
GGCCGCCGCCGCGCGCACCGCCGAGATGTTCGCCGAGGAGCTGCTGGCCGGCCGCCTCGCGCTCCAGCCGGCCGCGCAGGCAGCCTGACGCGCGCTCATCCCACGACCGGACGAACAAGGAAACGGCAATGAATCTCAAAGGCAAGCGAATCACCGTCCACGACATGACGCTGCGTGACGGCATGCACCCGAAGCGTCACCAGATGACGCTCGACCAGATGCGCGCGGTCGCGACCGGGCTCGACGCGGCCGGCGTGCCGCTGATCGAAGTCACGCACGGCGACGGGCTCGGCGGCTCGTCGGTCAACTACGGCTTTCCCGCGCACACCGACGCCGAATACCTCGGCGCGGTGATCCCGCTGCTCAAGCGCGCGAAGGTATCGGCGCTGCTGCTGCCGGGCATCGGCACCGTCGACCACCTGAAGGAGGCGCACGCGCTCGGCGTGCATACGATCCGCGTCGCGACGCACTGCACCGAGGCCGACGTCTCCGAGCAGCACATCGCGATGGCGCGCAAGCTCGACATGGATACCGTCGGCTTCCTGATGATGAGCCACATGAACAGCCCGGAAGGGCTCGTGAAGCAGGCGAAGCTGATGGAGTCGTACGGCGCGAACTGCATCTACATCACCGATTCCGCCGGCTACATGCTGCCCGACGACGTGAAGGCGCGTCTCGGTGCGGTGCGCGACGCGCTGCAGCCGCAGACGGAGCTCGGCTTCCACGGCCACCACAACCTCGCGATGGGCGTCGCGAATTCGATCGCCGCGATCGAGGCCGGCGCGAACCGGATCGACGGTGCGGCGGCCGGGCTCGGCGCGGGCGCGGGCAATACGCCGCTCGAAGTGTTCGTCGCCGTGTGCGAGCGGATGGGCATCGAGACCGGCGTCGACGTTTGGAAGATCCAGGACGTCGCGGAGGATCTCGTCGTGCCGATGATGGATTTCCCGATCCGCGTCGATCGCGACGCGCTGACGCTCGGCTATGCGGGCGTGTACGGCTCGTTCCTGCTGTTCGCGAAGCGCGCGGGCGACAAGTACGGGATCCCGGCGCGTGACATCCTCGTCGAGCTCGGCCGGCGCGGGATGGTCGGCGGGCAGGAGGACATGATCGAAGACACCGCGCTGACGCTCGCGAAGGCGCGCGCGGCGCAAGCGAAGCGGGAGGCCGCATGAACCTGACCACCGACATCGTCGAATCGCTCGCCGAGCATCTCGACGGCTGCATGCGCGACGCGCGCGACACGCCGAAGATCACCGACCGCCATCCCGAGATGGACTGGGACGATGCCTACGCGGTGCAGGATGCGATCCGCCGCCGGCAGCTCGGGCGTGGCGCGCGGATCGTCGGCTACAAGGCCGGCCTGACGTCGCACGCGAAGATGCGCCAGATGGGCGTCGATACGCCCGTGTTCGGCTTCCTCACGGACCTCTACGACCTGCCCGACGGCGGCGAGTGCGATACGTCGGCACTGATCCATCCGAAGGTGGAGCCCGAGATCGCATTCGTGACCAAAGCCGAGCTGAAAGGGCCGGGCTGCCATATCGGCGCGGTGCTCGCCGCGACGGATTTCGTCATCGCCGGCATCGAGGTGATCGACAGCCGCTACCGCGACTTCAAGTTCGACCTGAAGAGCGTGGTGGCCGACAACACGTCGGCCGCGCGCTTCGTCGCGGGCGGGCGGCCGCTCGCGGTGGACGGCGTCGACCTGCGCACGCTCGGCGTCGTGCTCGAGAAGAACGGCCTGCCA
>NZ_JAAGPB010000574.1:0-4884 GCF_017104585.1 Burkholderia sp. Ac-20392 | reverse complement strand
CCGGCCAGCCCGGTGCGTGCGCGGCGAGCGCGGGGGTGAGGTGGGCGCCGAGCGGGCCCGCGAGGCCGGCGACGAGCAGCGAGCGACGCATCGTGGAAGCGGGGCGCGGCATGTCAGGATCCTTCCTGCACCCAGTATTCGCCCTGCAGCGGAACCGGCTGGAAGCGTTGCACCATGGTGTCGAGCGTGCGGCGCGGGTCGACATCGGCGAACAGCGCCGGATGCAGCCATTTGGCCATGGCCTGCACCGCGACGACGTTGAACGGCGAATTGTAGAAGTGATGCCAGATCGCATAGGCCCGGCGCTCGCGCACCGCGCGCAGCGGCGCAATCTGCGGGCGCTGCAGCGACCGGTCGAACGAACGGGTCGCGGTGTCGCGCGACACGCCGGCGCCGAGTGCGATGCGCAGCGGCGCACTTTGCAGTGTCTGCGTCGAGCCGATCCCCGTGCCGATGTAGAAGTCGGGCTGGCGGCTGAGCAGGTATTCCGGATTCAGCGTGCCGTGCTCGCCGGGCACGCGGCCTTTCGCGATGTTGTTGCCGCCGGCGGCGTCGAGCAGGCGCCCCATCATGCCCGTCATCGTGTCGCAGCAGTCGCTCGACAGGCCGACGCGGCTTTCGAGGAACACGCTTGGCGCGACCGCGTGCGCGTTCGCGAGCCGCGTACGGACGAGATCGAACTGCGCCTGCCAGTACGCGTTGAAATCCGCCGCGCGCTGCGGCGCGCCGAAGACCTGGCCGAGCAGTGCGACGCTGCGCGTCGTATTGACGAGCGGGTCGTGCCGGAAATCGACGAAGACGATCGCAACGCCGGCGGCTTCGAGCCGCGCCAGCGTCTCGCGGTCGCGCTCGCCAGGGCCGTGGCCGCCGCCGAGGCCGAAGATCGCGACCTGAGGGCGCAGCGCGAGCGCGCGTTCGTCGCTGAAGCTGCCGGCCTGCGAGCGGCCGATGCGCGGCACGTCCTTCAGGCGCGGAAACCGTTCGAGCCATTGCCCGTAGCTGGCCGGATCGAGCTGTTCGAAATCGCCCATCATGCCGACGAGGCGACGGGTGGGATCGGCGTCGACGACCGCCAGCGCGGGTAGCAGGCGCCCTTCGCCGAGCAGCACGCGTTCGACGCGCGCGGGAATCCGGACCTGCCGACCGGCGAGGTCGGTCACGGTGGTGTCCGCGCATGCCGCCTGCGCGACGAACCCGCTGCACAGCCATGCGACCAGCATGGCCCACATTCCACTTGTCTTTCTCACGCGACTCCCGATACGATGTAAATGAGAACAATTCGCATTTGATTGTAACCGAGCAGTCGGACATCGCGGGATGCCGGCTGTTTGTTCCAGCGACGAAATGGTTTGTGCGGGCCCATCGCGCCCGACACACGCAACGGGGTATCAAGACATGACAGCGCAGACGTCAGCTGCTTTCCAATCCGACGGCCATCGCCACGACGCGCACGTTGCGCGAATCCGCGAGGTGCGTCCGGGCCTGCGCATCCACGCGGACGACGCGACCGACGAATTCGATGCGGTGATGTCGGGGCAGTGCACGCCGGGCCTGCATCTCGTGCTGCTGCTCGAAGGTGCGCTCGACGTGTCGTACGGCGACCGGCGCGTGGTGCTGACGACGGATGCGCACCGCGCGAGCCGGGCTCCGGTGCCGCGGCCCGCGGTGCGGATGCAGTCGTTCCTGCTCAACGCGGTGCAGCCGGATACGTTCCGCCGGCGGCTCAGCAAGGGCGGCTATGCACGGCGGCTCAGTCTTGCGATGTCGGGCGAGTGGCTCGCGCATCTGCAGGCGGCGAGCCGCGGCATGCTGCCGGAGCGGCTGGATGCGATGCTGTCCGCGCACCTGGCGATCCGCTTCTGGCAGCCGACGCCGCGTGCGACGGCACTGGCCGAGCAGATCGTGCGGCCGCCGACCTATCAGCCGATGCTGCAGGCGATCTATCTCGAAAGTCGTGTGCTGGAATTGCTTGCCGAGGCGTTCGCGCCGCTCGAGGCGGAGGCGGTGGACGCCGCACCGGCGCAGGATGCGGCGCTCGGATCGCGCGACTACCGCCGGATGGCGGAATTGCGCGCGTTCCTGGCGAGCGATGCCGCACAGGACTTGTCGCTCGACGCTATCGCGCGCCATGCCGGCATGAGTACGAACGCGATGCAGCGGCAGTTCCGTGCCGCCTACGGCACGACGGTATTCGACTTCATCCGCGAACATCACCTGCAGCGCGCGCGGCTCGCACTCGAGCGCGACGCGGTGAGCGTCAAGCAGGCTGCGGCGCTGGCCGGCTATACGAGCGCCGCGAATTTCGCGACCGCCTACAAGCGCCGCTTCGGCGTCACGCCGACGCTCGCGCGCCGCAGTGACCATCGCTGACGAGACAGCCGCCGTGACTCAAACGAGTTCGTAGCTTACGCAAAGATTTCGGCGCATTACATGTTTCATAATGTAAATGAGAATCAATCACATCATGAAACATCGAAAGCGCCACCATGTCGAGTCAAGCTGCACACTTTGCATTGAAGCCGGCCGTCGTTGCCGGCCTGTACCTGATGGGCGTGTCGAGCGCGTGGGCGCAGACGCCTGATCGATCGGCCGTGCCGACTGCCGCGTCCGCGGTCGCGGCACCGCCGGTTGCCGGCGATCCGCCGGATCCGGCCACGCTGAAGGCGATCGTCGTGACGGCAAGCCGTCGCGAGCAGGCGATCCGCGAAGCGCCCGCGAGCATCTCCGTGATCACCCGCGACGACATCGAGGCGAAGCCTTATACGTCGGTTGCCGAGATCGTCGGCAACGTCGAGGGGGTGAGCGTCGTCGGTGCGTCGCCGAACGACCAGGACATCTCGATCCGCGGGATGCCAGGCGAATACACGTTGCTGCTGGTCGACGGCCGTCGCCAGAACACACGTGAAACGATGAATCGCGGCAGTTCTGGCGTGCAGTCGAACCTGATGCCGCCGCTGTCCGCGATCGAGCGGATCGAGGTCGTGCGCGGGCCGATGTCGTCGCTGTACGGTGCCGATGCGATGGGCGGCGTGGTCAACGTGATCACGCGCAAGGTGCCGAAGCGCTGGGGCGGCACGATCACGGCCGGCAGTGTGTGGCAGCTCGAATCGAACCAGGGCGATACGCAAAGCGTCGACTTCTGGCTCGGCGGCCCGCTGAAATCCGACGTGCTCGGGCTGCAGGCGTCCGGTCGGCTCCTGCATCGCGGCGAGGACGATATCTACTACGCGAAAAGCGGCACGGGCGGTGCGAACGGGCAGCGGATCGGCAGCTTCGACGTGAAGCTGGCGGCGAAGCCCACGCGCAACCAGGACGTGAGCGTGAACATCGGGCGCGAGCAGCTCACCTACCTGAGCACACCGGGCAAGAGCGCGGCGCCGCTCACGCCGCGCACGGCCGCGACGGCGCTGACCGAGACGCGCCATGTGCGCGACTACTGGGGCATCACGCATGACGGCCGCTGGGGTTTCGGCAACACGACGCTGTCGCTCTATGGCGAGCGCGGCGTACAGGACCAGTGGACGCCGGCTGGCCGCGAGGCGATCCGGCCCGCGCTGACCGACACGATCCTCGAAGGCAAGGCCGAGGTGCCGTGGTGGGGCGAGCGCAACATCCTGACGGTCGGCGGTCAGCATATCTGGTCGACGCTGTCGGGCGTGGCGCGCCAGGATGCGGTGCCGCAGGGCCGTGCGGCGAACTCGGACCGGATCAGGCGCAATGCGTGGGCGCTGTTCGGCGAGAACGACTACTTCTTCAACGACCGGTTCACGCTGACGACCGGCGTGCGGCTCGATCACGACGATCGCTACGGCAGCCATGTGAGCCCGCGCATCTACGGCGTCTACAAGCTCAGCCAGGCGTGGACGGTGCGTGGCGGCGTGTCGACGGGCTTCCGGCCGCCGTCGTTGCGCCAGAGCACGGGCGGCTACTGCATGACGTCGGGCGGTGCGGCGGGGGCGATGCCCGGCACGCTGTGCGGCAATCCGGATCTCAAGCCCGAGACGAGCCTGACCGAGGAGCTCGGCGTGCGCTACGACCTCGGCGACACGTACGCGGGGCTGACGCTGTTCAACAATCTGTTCAAGAACAAGGTGGCCAGCTACGACACGGGCAAGGCCGATCCGCGCTCGCCGGGCCGCAACATCTACGTGTACGACAACATCGATCGGGTCAAGCTGTACGGACTCGAACTCGGCGCGGGCACGCGCGTGATGCGCACGCTGAAGGTGTCGGGCAGCTACACGCTGACGCAGTCGCGTCGCGAAGGCAGCGGTGAGAAGGCGTTCAATGGCAGCGCGCTCGACGGCTATTCGCTCGACAAGACGCCCAAGCACAAATTCAACGTGCAGGTCGACTGGACGCCGACCGCCAAGCTCGACCTGTACGCGACGGCGAACTACATCGGCAGCGAATACTGGGCGGCGTTCCGCAACGGCGCGCAAGGTGTCCGCGAACGTCCGTCGACGACGACCTTCGATCTCGGCGGCCGCTACCGGATCGACAAGCGTTTCTCCGTCAACTTCGCGGTGCTGAACCTGACCAACAAGATGGTTCCGATCGACGATCGCACGCGCACGACCGGCCTGAGCGGCAACTGGCTGGTCGATCAGGGGCGCCGCGTCGCGGTGAGCCTCACCGCCGAAATGTGACGACACGGCCGGTGCGATGCGCCGGCCCTTCAATCTGGAGATGAATGCGATGAATGCGATATCCCGTCCTTCCGATCTATTAGTACCTCAAAACATATGGGATCTGTATCGCGCCGATGCGCCGCTGTTTCTCGCGACACCGGCCCATACGCTGCTCGCAGCCGATCCGGCGGAAGCGATTCCGCACGCGGATACGCCGCTGGCCGCGCGCGTGACGGAGGCGCTGCGTCGTGCA
>NZ_JAAGPB010000573.1:0-4697 GCF_017104585.1 Burkholderia sp. Ac-20392 | reverse complement strand
TCAGCGCGACGCGCGCGAGCTGCCCGCCGCTCAGTGCCTGCGCGGGCGTGTCGGGTTGCACGTCGTGCAGGCCGGCCGCGTCGAGCGCAGTGCGCAACCGCTCCACGAGATCCCATCGATCGCCGATCAGGTCGAAGTCGTGCGGTTCCGCGCGGCCGTCGGCGAGACGTGCGAGCGCGCCGAGCGGCGCATCGAGCGCGGCAATCTGCGCGACGGTTCGCGGGCCGGCCGACGCGTCGTCGTCGTTGTGCTGCTGCGCGACGTAGACGATTGACGTGTGCCGGTCGATCGTCCCCGCGCTTGGCGCGCAGCGGCCTGCGATCAATTGCGCGAGCTGGCTCTTGCCGATGCCGTTGCGGCCGACGATGCCGGTCGGCGTGCGGTCGATGGAAAGGTCGAGCGAATCGAACAGCGTGACGCCGTCGTCGAAGCGGAAGGAAACGTGATGAAGCGCGACGAGCGCGCCGGTGGGCGTGGCAGCAGCCATAAGCACCTCCGAAAATGCGTGAAGACCTTCGCGCGCGGCGTGCGTGGCACGGCGGCGAAAACATTTTGGGAAGGCTTAGTTGTTCACTTTGGCTGGCGTCCGGTATGAGGAATGAGCGCGCAGTGTAGCAAGCGCGGCGCGCGGGCCGCAAGCGACGGCCCGACGCACCGTCGCTTGCGCGCCACGCGCGTGGGTCGCGTTACTGCACGGCGACGGACGTGAAGTTCTGCCGCCCGAACGGGCTCACGTGATAGCCGCTCACGTTCGTGCGCGTGAGCGCGGCCGCGGTCGGGTAGCCGAGCGGAATCCACAGCGCCTGATCGTGGATGATCTTCTGCGCGGCTTCATACAGCTTCGCGCGCTTGGCCTGGTCGGCGGTCGACTTGCCGTCGGCGATCAGCTTGTCGAGCTGCGTGTCGCAGAAGCGCGCGAAGTTGATGCCCGACTTCACCGCATTGCAACTGAACAGCGGCGACAGGTAGTTGTCCGGATCACCGTTGTCGCCGGCCCAGCCCATGAACAGCATGTCGTGCTGGCCGAGCTTCGCCTGCTTGATCAGCTCGCCCCATTCGATCACCTTGACTTCGGCCTTCACGCCGATCTTCGCGAGGTCGGCCTGCAGCAGCTCCGCACCGACCTTCGGGTTCGGGTTCAGCACGCTGCCGGTCGGGCGCGTCCAGATCGTCGTCGAGAAGCCGTTCGGGAAACCGGCCTGCGCGAGCAGCTGCTTCGCCTTCGCCGGGTCGTACGCATACGGCGCGACGTCCTTCGCGTAGCTCCACGTGTTCGGCGGATACGGGTTGTTCGCGGCCGTCGCGGTGTTGTCGAACACGACCTTCAGGTAGGTCGCGCGGTCGAACGCGAGGTTCAGCGCTTCGCGCACCTTGTCGTTGTCGAGCGGCTTTTTCTGCGTGTTCAGCGCGACGAACGCGGTCATGAACGCGGGCGTCTGCACGACCTTCAGCGCACTTTCACCCTTCGCGGCAAGCACGTCCTGCGGCTTCGGCGACAGCGCGATCTGGCATTCGCCGGCCTTCACCTTCTGCAGCCGCACCGACGGATCGGGCGTGATCGCGTAGATCAGCCGGTCGACCTTCGGCTTCGTGCCCCAGTAGGTCGGGTTCACGTCGTAGCGGATCAGCGCGTCCTTCGTGTAGCTCTTCAGCACGAACGGGCCGGTGCCGACCGGCTTCGCGTTCAGGTCGGCCTGCTTGCCGGCCTTCAGCAGCTGGTCCGCGTATTCGGCCGAATAGATCGACGCGAAGCCCATCGTCAGGATCGGCACGAACGTCGCGTTCGGCTCGTTCAGCACGAACTTCACGGTGTTGTCGTCGACCTTCGTGACCGACTTCACGAGCTTCACGAGGCCCATCGACTGCGCGTGCGGGAAGCCGCTCGCGCCGGCCACCTTGTGCCACGGATTCGAATCGTCGAGCATCCGCGAGAACGTGAACACGACGTCGTCCGCGTCGAGCGTGCGGGTCGGCTTGAAATAGTCAGTGGTCTGGAACGCGACGTTCGGGCGCAGGTGGAACGTGTACGTGAGGCCGTCGGCGCTCGCGTCCCATTTGTCGGCGAGCGCGGGCACGACCTTCTTCGCGGCTTCGTCGTACGACACGAGCGTGTTGAAGATCACGTCGGCCGATGCGTTGGTCGTGACGAGCGAGTTGTACTGCACGACGTCGAAGCCGTCCGGGCTCGATTCCGTGCAGACGGTGAGCGGCTTGGCGGCGACGAGGCCGGGGGCGGCGAGAGCGGCGGCGAGCGTGGCCGCGGCGAACAGCTTGACCTGCATAGGATCTCCCACGTGGCTTGTGTTTTTTGCTGGGTGACTGGATGCGGGCGCGGCCCGGAAGCGGACAGGGCCGGCGCGGCTGGCGAATAGCATACCGTCAAAGCGCACGACGCGTGAAAAAAGGCGCCTGAACGCGGCGAATTGACCGAAAAACGGCTGCGTTCGCGACGGAACGGGTGTTGGGGCGGCGGGAGGAGTGGGGGCGGCTGCGGGGAGGGGAACTGGCGCCGGGGAAGCCGGGCAGTGGTGCAGCGGGGGCGGTGCGCGAATCGAAGCGTCGAAGCGGCTGGGCGTTGGTACGGAGAGGCGGAGAGGCGGCCCGCGAAGCTTCGCGCGGGCCGGCGCTCGTCGATGCGTCAGTGCGCGCCCGCCTTCGGCTTGCGCGGCGCCTTCTCGAACAGGCGGTCGTACAGCCAGCGCGGCAGCACGTGCAGCACCTTCGCGACGACGCCCATCTGCCACGGAATCACGCGGAATGCATGCTGCCGCGCGATCGCCTGGGCCGCACGTGCCGCGAAGCGGTCGGCGTCCATCAGGAACGGCATCCGGTACGGGTTGTGCGCGGTCATCGGCGTGCGGATGTAGCCGGGCGCGATCGTCACGACGCCGACGCCGGCCGGCCGCAGCTCGACGCGCAGCGCTTCGAGATACTTGATCGCGGCCGATTTCGACGCGCTGTACGCGCCGGAGCCGGGCAGCCCGCGCACGCCGGCGACGCTCGCGACACCAACCAGCGTGCCGTGGCGCGAGGCCGTCATCGGGGCGACGAACGGCTCGAACGTCGCGACCATCCCGTAGTAGTTGATGTCCATCACGTCGCGGAACGTCGCGAGATCGCCCTGGCCCGTGACGGCGCCCTGGCTGATGCCTGCGTTCGCGATCACGACGTCGGGGCAGCCGTGCGTCGCGATGAACGACGCAGCGGCCGTCGCGAGCGCATCGGCGTCGCGCACGTCGGCGGAATAGACGGAGATGGACAGCTTCGGGAAGCGCCGCGCGAACGCATCGAGGGCATCGGTGCGTCGCGCGACGAGTGCGAGCGTGGCGCCCTGGCGGGCGTATTCCTCGGCCATCGCGAGGCCGAGGCCGCTCGATGCGCCGGTGATGAAGACCTTCAGCGGAGTAGTCATGCCGGCGCGCGGGCGGGGATCAGAGCTTCTTGTCCTGAACCTGCTTCACGAGGAAGTCGAGCACCTGGGCCGTGCCCGGGATGCTGTTCGCGTAGGCGGGGCCCGTCTTGTACTTGCCCTGGACGACGACCGTCGGCACGCCGTCGATCGCGTAGTCCTTCAGCAGCTTGGCCGACTGGTTCACTTCGCCCTGCACGCTGAACGAGTTGTACGCGTCCATGAACTGCTTCTTGTCGACGCCCTGCGTGGCCAGGAAGTCGGCCTGCGCCTGCGGCGTCAGCAGGTAGTTCTTCTGCTTGTGGATCGCGTTGAAGATCGCCGGCGTGACCTTCTCGGAGATGCCGAGCGCGGACACGGCGTAGAACAGCTTCGAGTGCGGGACGAAATCGTCACGGAATGCGACCGGGACGCGCTTGAAGTCGATGTTGTTGCCTTGCTTCTTCACCCAGGCTTCGATCGTCGGCTCGAATTCGTAGCAGTGCGGGCAGCCGTACCAGAAGAACTCGATCACCTCGACCTTGCCGGCCGGCGCGGACACCGGCTGCGGCGACTTCATCACCTCGAAATCCTTGCCGGCGACCGGCGCGGCGGGCGAAGCCTGCGCGAGGCTCGCGGCCAGGCCCAGGGACAGAAGGAGCGTGCTAAGCAGTTTTTTCATGTTGTGAACGTCGAATCAGTTGCTCGGGTTACGGGACGTAACGGGTTCTGAGTGGGCTCGGCCGGTTGCTTATTGCTTCGTGAAACGGATCACCGCCGTGTCGACACCTGCATCGGACAGGCGCTGGCGGGCCGAGTTCATATCCTCGAACTTCGAGAACGGGCCGACGCGCACGCGGAAATACGTCACGCCGCTGACATCGCGCTTCGACACCTTCGACTCGAAGCCCTGGAAGCCGAGGCGCGCGCGCTGCTGCTCGGCGTCGCCTTCCGTCTTGTACGCGCCCACCTGCAGGAAGTAGCCGGTATTCGCGTCGTTCGCGGTCGGCGGCTTCGCTGCCGCGGCGGCCGTGGCCGACGAGGTCGGCTTCGGCGTGTTCGCGGCCAGTTGCTGTTGCTGCTGCTTTTGCGCGGCGGCTTGCTGCGCCTGCTTCTGCGCGGCGAAGCGGGCGAGGTCGTCCTCGCCGCCTTGCTGCTGTTGCTGCTGCGCTTGCTGCGTCTTCTTCGGCGGCGGCGTGGTGTCGGCCGGCTTCGGTGCGACGGCGACGCCATTACCCGACGACGTATTGTTCGACGCGGTCGTGTTGTTCGAGCTGCCGGTGTTGTTCGAACCGCTCGACCCGTTGGA
>NZ_JAAGPB010000572.1:0-233 GCF_017104585.1 Burkholderia sp. Ac-20392 | reverse complement strand
AAAAAAAAAAAAACCATAACATACCTTTCTGACGTTATGTATCCTTTAAAAACGTTTCATACTATGTTCGCTACTCTCCGCATCACTTACTTCTTATCATAACCTGTCTCGATCGATCGCGATATTTACTTCTTACCTACATTACCAGTCTATCCTGATTCGCTGACACTTCTCTCACGCATTTCGTCCCTCCACATACGTCACTACGCTTTCTCTCTTCCTGCACGTGTCCA
>NZ_JAAGPB010000571.1:0-238 GCF_017104585.1 Burkholderia sp. Ac-20392 | reverse complement strand
TAGGCGCCGTGACGAAAGCAGGTCAGCACTGATGGCAGGACACAGATGTGTAGTGACTGATGTAGTAAAGCATAGAAAGTAATGAAAATCTTGAATGCAAGTGAAAGGAACAGGTAGTATGAGGAGTGTGATGACTGAATGTATATAGATAGTTGGAACACATGAGAAGATACGTAACTCATTTACTACAAACAATTAATGGTGTTAGCAAATCATATTTTTTTTTTTTTTTTAATTA
>NZ_JAAGPB010000570.1:0-4697 GCF_017104585.1 Burkholderia sp. Ac-20392 | reverse complement strand
GCCCCGGTTCGTCCCCCGATACGTCCACGCTGGACCATCGGCTGGCGCCCGTACGACGGGCCTCCCGCACCCGACATGGCAAATCTGCTCACCGCGGTCGAGCGGGTTGGTCATCGACGTTCGCCGTCACAGCGCATAAATTTCCAAGGTTGGCGTGCCTATCCGCACGCCAGCCCGCGCGCAGGCCGGCAACCGGTCGCGCGTTCCTAATTCAGCGTGAGACACAATCGAGCGTGGAGACGACACGATGAGCCTGTCAGAGCCATTGCGTCTGCATGTGCCGGAGCCCACCGGGCGCCCGGGCTGCAAGACGGACTTTTCCTATCTGCATCTATCGCCGGCCGGCGCCGTTCGCCGCCCGCCGATCGACGTTGCCGCGGCGGACACCGCCGATCTCGCCCGCAGCCTCGTGCGCGTGCTCGACGACAGCGGCAAGGCCGTCGGCCCGTGGGCGCCGGATCTCGACGATGCGCGGCTGATCGCCGGCCTGCGCGCGATGCTCAAGACCCGCATTTTCGACGCGCGCATGATGATCGCGCAGCGTCAGAAGAAAATCTCCTTCTACATGTTGAGCCTCGGCGAAGAGGCGATCGGCACCGCGCACGCGATGGCGCTGCGCGACGGCGACATGTGCTTCCCGACCTACCGCCAGCAGAGCATCCTGATCGCGCGCGACGTATCGCTCGAGCGAATGATCTGCCAGCTGATGTCGAACGAAGGCGACCCGCTGAAAGGCCGCCAGCTCCCCGTGATGTACTCGGACCGCGAAGCGGGCTTCTTCTCCATTTCCGGCAACCTCGCGACGCAGTTCATCCAGGCGGTCGGCTGGGCGATGGCGTCGGCGATCAAGGGCGACACGAAGATCGCATCCGCGTGGATCGGTGACGGCGCGACAGCCGAATCCGACTTCCACACCGCGCTCACGTTCGCGCACGTGTACCGCGCGCCGGTCGTGCTGAACGTCGTCAACAACCAGTGGGCGATCTCCACGTTCCAGGCGATCGCGGGCGGCGAAGGCACGACCTTCGCCGGTCGCGGCGTCGGCTGCGGGATCGCGTCGCTGCGCGTCGACGGCAACGACTTCCTCGCGATCTACGCGGCGTCGAGCTGGGCGGCCGAACGCGCGCGCCGCAACCTCGGCCCGACGCTGATCGAATGGGTGACCTACCGTGCGGGCGCACACTCGACGTCGGACGATCCGACCAAGTATCGGCCGAGCGACGACTGGTCCCATTTCCCGCTCGGCGATCCGATCGAGCGCTTCAAGCGCCACCTGATCGTCAAGGGCATCTGGTCGGACAGCGCGCACGAAGCGCTGACGGCCGAGCTCGAGGCCGAGGTGATCGCCGCGCAGAAGGAAGCGGAGAAATACGGCACGCTGGCCGACGACCGGATTCCGTCGCCGGCGTCGATGTTCGACGACGTGTACAAGGAGCTGCCCGCGCACCTGCGCCGTCAGCGCCAGGAACTGGGAGCGTGATCATGGCGCAACAAGAAACCGGCACGGCAACGCAGCCGATGACGATGATCCAGGCGCTGCGCTCGGCGATGGACGTGATGCTCGGGCGCGACAGCGACGTGGTCGTGTTCGGGCAGGACGTCGGCTATTTCGGCGGCGTGTTCCGCTGTACCGAAGGACTGCAGAACAAATACGGCAAGTCGCGCGTGTTCGATGCGCCGATCTCCGAAAGCGGGATCGTCGGCGCGGCGGTGGGGATGGGCGCATACGGGCTGCGCCCGGTGTGCGAGATCCAGTTCGCCGACTATTTCTACCCGGCGTCCGACCAGATCGTGTCGGAAGGCGCGCGGCTGCGCTATCGCTCGGCCGGCCAGTTCATCGCGCCGATGACGATCCGCATGCCCTGCGGCGGCGGCATCTACGGCGGCCAGACGCACAGCCAGAGCCCGGAGGCGATGTTCACGCAGGTGTGCGGGCTGCGCACCGTGATGCCGTCGAATCCGTACGACGCGAAGGGGCTGCTGATCGCATCGATCGAGAACGACGATCCGGTGATCTTCCTCGAACCGAAACGGCTGTACAACGGGCCGTTCGACGGTCATCACGACCGGCCGGTCACGTCGTGGCTCAAGCATCCGGCCAGCGCGGTGCCCGAGGGCTACTACACGGTGCCGCTCGATACGGCCGCCGTGGTGCGTCCCGGCAACGACGTCACGGTGCTGACCTACGGCACGACGGTGCACGTGTCGCTCGCCGCGGCCGAGGAGACGGGCATCGATGCGGAGGTGATCGACCTGCGCACGCTGTGGCCGCTCGACCTCGACACGATCGTCGCGTCGGTGCGCAAGACCGGGCGCTGCGTCGTGGTGCACGAGGCGACGCGCACCTGCGGTTACGGTGCGGAACTGGTGTCGCTGGTCCAGGAACATTGCTTCTACCACCTCGAAGCGCCGGTCGAGCGCACGACGGGCTGGGATACGCCGTATCCGCATGCGCAGGAGTGGGCGTACTTTCCGGGCCCGGCCCGGGTCGGTGAAGCGTTGCGACGCGTGATGGAGGCGTGAGATGGGGATTCATGTCATCAAGATGCCGGATATCGGCGAAGGGATTGCCGAGGTCGAGCTGGTGGCCTGGCACGTGGAAGTCGGGCAGACGATCAAGGAAGACCAGCCGCTCGCCGATGTGATGACCGACAAGGCGGCGGTCGAGATTCCGTCGCCGGTGACGGGCAAGGTGATCGAGCTTGGCGGCCGGATCGGCGAGATGATGGCGGTCGGCAGCGAGCTGATCCGCCTCGAGGTCGAAGGCGACGGCAACCTGAAGGCCGGCGCACCGGTGCGAGAATCAAAGGTAGAAACCGCACCGGTCGCGGCAGCGCCGTCGAAGGCCGTGGCCGACGCGCCGGCGGAATCGTCCGCCAGACCGGCGACGAAGCACGCACCGGCGGAGCCGCGTCGCGCGAAGCATGCCGAGCACGCGGAGCACGCTGCGCCGCCGCGTGCGGCGCTCGCGCCGGGTGAACGGCCGCTCGCGTCGCCGGCCGTACGCCAGCGCGCGTGGGACATGGGCGTCGAGCTGCGCTACGTGCGCGGCACCGGTGAAGCCGGGCGGATCCTGCATGCGGATCTCGATGCGTATGCGGGCACCGGCATCGGTGCGGCGCGCGGATCGCAAGCGCGTGGCTACGCCGAACGCAACGACGAAACCGACGTACCGGTGATCGGCCTGCGGCGTGCGATCGCACGCAAGATGCAGGAAGCGAAGCGCCGCATTCCGCACTTCAGCTACGTCGAGGAGATCGACGTCACCGAGCTCGAATCGTTGCGGACGGAGCTGAATCGCCGCCACGGCGACACGCGCGGCAAGCTCACGCCGCTGCCGCTGCTGATCCGCGCGATGGTGATCGCGCTGCGCGATTTCCCGCAGATCAACGCGCGCTTCGACGATGAAGCGGGCGTCGTCACGCGCTACGGCGCGGTGCACATGGGGGTCGCGACGCAGACGGACGGCGGCCTTACGGTGCCCGTGCTGCGTCATGCCGAAGCGCGCGACGTGTGGTCGATTTCCGCCGAGATCGCGCGGCTCGCCGACGCAGTGCGCGCGAACCGCGCGCAGCGCGACGAGCTGAGCGGCTCGACGATCACGATCTCGAGCCTCGGCGCGCTCGGCGGCATCGTGTCGACACCGGTCATCAATCATCCTGAAGTCGGCATCGTCGGCGTGAACCGCATCGTCGAGCGGCCGATGATCCGCGACGGCGCGGTCGTCGCACGCAAGATGATGAACCTGTCGTCGTCGTTCGACCATCGCGTCGTCGATGGCGCGGACGCGGCCGAATTCATCCAGGCCGTGCGCGCGGTGCTCGAGCGCCCGGCACTGCTGTTCGTGGAGTGAGCGCGATGAAGAATGAACACACCACGCTGCTCGTGATCGGCGGCGGCCCGGGCGGCTACGTCGCCGCGATTCGCGCCGGCCAGCTCGGCATTCCGACCGTGCTCGTCGAGCGCGACCGGCTCGGCGGCACGTGCCTGAACATCGGCTGCATTCCGTCGAAGGCGCTGATCCATGTGGCCGACGCCTTCGAACAGGCCCGCGGCCACGCAGGCGAGGGCGCGCTCGGGATCCGCGTGCGCACGCCCGAGATCGACATCGGGAAAAGCGTCGCCTGGAAGGACGGCATCGTCGACCGGCTGACGCGCGGTGTCGGCGCGCTGCTCAAGAAGAACGGCGTGCGCGTGCTGCACGGCGATGCGCAGGTAGTCGACGGCAAGACCGTCGACGTCGTCGCCGGTGGCCACACGACGCGAATCAGCTGCGAGCACCTGTTGCTCGCGACCGGCTCCGAACCGGTCGCGCTGCCGTCGATGCCGTTCGGCGGGCATGTCGTGTCGTCCACCGAGGCGCTGTCGCCCGAGACGTTGCCGAAGCGGCTGGTCGTCGTCGGGGCCGGGTATATCGGGCTCGAACTCGGGATCGTCTATCGCAAGCTCGGCGTCGACGTCAGCGTCGTCGAAGCGGCGGAGCGCGTGTTGCCGGCCTACGATGCCGAACTCGCGCGGCCGGTCGCCGATTCGCTCGCGCGGCTGGGCGTGCGGCTGTTGCTCGGCCACAAGGTGCTCGGGCTCGCGGAACACGGCGCGGTGCGAGATCGGAAGAGCGTCGTGTAGGGGAAGAGCGTATATCCCGGGTTAGATATCGATTGCTGGCCGTACATGTAAACATAATTAACAGTAGCGCA
>NZ_JAAGPB010000569.1:0-5053 GCF_017104585.1 Burkholderia sp. Ac-20392 | reverse complement strand
CCGTCCCCCCCCGCTCTGCCCTCTTGCCCTCCACGCCACGCTTCCGCTCTCGCCGCGCCCCGCGCTCGCACGCCACCCCTGGCGGCGGCGCGGACTCCGCACCGTGCGGTCGGCCAGCGTCGTGATCCCGTGCTTGCGCAGCGCGACGACCGCGCGCGCAGGCAGCCACTGGCCGACGTCGTCGCTGATCTGCGGGACCGGCGCGCGTGCATGACGCAGCAGGCCGATCGCTTCGGCGGCCGCCTTCGCCTCCCGCATACGCTCGCCGTCAGGATGACCGAGCCGCTCCGCAAGATCGAGCCGGCCGACCTGTCGCGCGACGCGCACGAGGCGGCGCCGGATGCCGCCGATCACGCCACGCGCCGAACGCCCTTCGCCTAGCCGGTCGGGCAGGTAGCGCTCGACGGCCTGACGCACGGTCATGCCCGCGTACCACGCACGCAGCGCGGCCAGTTCGTCGGCGTCGGGAAAGCCTGCGGGCGCAGGTGGGGAATCGGAGGAAAGCGGTGAGGCTAGGCGCGGGTTCATGGGCGCAAGTTTGACAGAAGCGCGCGTGGCCGGATACGGCGTGCGTGGCGTTTCCGGCGAGATACGCGTGCACGAGCGAGACGTCCGACACGGCCTGTTATGCTCCGCACTGCATTCCTGCGTGATCCGCTCACCGCTTCCCCGCATCACATTGCGGCGGGCGAGATCCGCATTGAATTGCACTGGACGATCCAACCATCCATATCGGTATCTGCATCGGAATATCGACGGTCGCGCGGTTCGTTCAATGCATTTCCGGCCGTCGGTCAATAACACCTTTACCAACAAGAACCGCAAATTCATGACATCCCGCCTTCTCGCCGCGCTCGTTGCCGCGGCCTTGAGCTGCACCGCCCTGCCCGCCGCCTACGCGCGCACCTACGTCGCGCCGACGGCGTCGTTCGGAAAAGGCGCTTACGTTCACCAGTTCGTGCTGCGCGACCCCGCCACGCACCAGCCGCTGCCGTATGCGCGCTACCGGCTGTTCCTGCCCGGTCAGGTCATCGCGGGGCTGCCCGTCAAGCCTGAAGAGCATGACAGCGTGATCTTCGGCACGACCGACGCGGCCGGGCGCACCGCCCGGGTCCGGCTGCCGAAGCTGCATCCGGAGAAGCAATGGGTGTTCAACCCGATCGTCGGCGACGGCGAGCTGGGCGAATCGTTCCGGCTGGTCGAGCCGGGCGGCTCGGCACCGATCGGCCATTTCCCGTACGTGCTGGACGTGGAGAACGAATATCTGGCGTGCGGCTATTCCGATGCGAACGGCTACACCTACTACGCGCAATCGCACACGCCGCGAAACGTCAATCTTTACGCCGGCACGCTGGCCGGGTCGGCCGACACCGACTGGTGCGCAGGCCCGGGCTTGACCATCGCGAACGGCGCGAACACCCCGGGCGCGCCTGACCTGTACACGCAATACCTCGGCAGCCTGGTCGCCAACGGCAACCGGATCAGCAGCGAATTGCGGCAGCAGATCGTTGCCAAGCTGCTGTCGCTCGCGATCGCCGAACACGACGAGGGGCGCGTGGCCGCCGCGCTCGATCTCGACAGGATTCCCGACGATCGCCTGAACGACATCGGCTACCGGCTCGCCGACGCCGGCGTCGCAGTCGAGCGCGGGCTCGCGATGATCGACACGCATCTCACGGAATCGCCGAACGACGCGTATGCGCTCGACAGCAAGGGCTGGGCGCTGTATCGCCTCGGCCGCAACGACGAAGCGCTCACGTGGTTCGACCGCTCGATCGCGATCTTCGCGAAGGACGGCGACACGGACAAGGACGCAAGCGAAGCCTATGCGACCGGGCTGACGCACAAGGGCGAAGTGCTGTGGAAACTGGGCCGCCAGGATGAAGCGCGCGATGTGTTCGCGCAGGCGCGGAAGGTTCACCCGAAGAACGGGGAGCTGGCGGAAACGTTGAAGCGGCTGGCGATTCAGATCGGGCAGGACGGCACGAAGGCGCCGGGTACCGCCAGCGAGTAAGTGGAGCAACGGCGCAGCCGCGGTTGTCGCCGGTCATGCGGGCAGCGGTGGCCGGCTGCCTCCGGCACGGTCGAACGCAGGAAGCCGTGCGGGGCCGCCCGCATCACTCCTCGCCTTTCGCGCCCGGGTTGAGCATCACGACAAAGCCCGCCACGCCGACGACCAGCGCGATCGCGCCGCCGCGCAGCGCCATCGCGTTGTCGAACAGCAACCCCGACACGACGGCCATCATGCCCGCGAGCGACACGAACACGGCGATCGCCGCGACGACGATCCGGTACTGGCGACGTATCATCCCGCGCCCGCCGCGTTAAGCAGCCGCAGCGGCAGCCGCGACGTCATCATCGTCGCCGCGAATCAGCAGCACCGGGCACTTCGAGCCGCGCACGAAACGCTCGGCCACGCTGCCGAGCAATACGCGCCGAATACCGCGCCGCCCGTGCGTGCCGACCACCGCGAGGTCAATCCCGCATTCCTTCACGTAGCGCTGCAGGCGCTCCGCGATATCCTCGCCGATGCTTTCGGTCTCGACGAGCTCGGCCTCGCCCTTCGCACCGGCCAGCGCGATGATCTGCTCGGCTTCGCGCAACACCTTGCGCCCGTCGTCGCGAATTTCCTCGACCAGCGCGTGCGGATCGAAACGGCCCGCGTAAGTAAACAGCACCGACTTGTCCACCACATACACGACGCTGACGCGTGCGTCGCCCGCCAGCGCGACCTTCACTGCCTCGGCAAGCGCCTGTTTCGATGAAGCGCTGCCGTCGACGGCCACCATGATCTTCTCGTACATACGAACCTCGCTGGGGTGAGTTGCCGAGCGTCTGATCGCGCGCGGCCTTGTCACCATCATCGGCGGATGACGGGTTCGAATGTTGATGGCGATCAAGTCGCGCCGGCATCCAGGCTGCGACCCGCCGACGCAGGGCGCCGCCCCGCGCCGGCGCCTTGACGTCATCGTGCGTGCGGTGCGCGGTACTTGTGCTTGTCGAACCCGCTGTCCCGCAGCCACGCGCCGGCGACCGCGTCCACGTCCTGGCCCGCGAACGGCAGCACCGTATCGGGCTGGGCGCCGTGACGATAGTTCGGCCCGGTGAATTCCGGATCCGCCGCATAGCCAAAGTACGTGTTGCCGCTCCACACGATGTTCGCGTAACTGCCTTGCGCGTTCTTCGTCCGGAAGATCGCGCCGCTGTCCGATGCGTTGTAGAACCGGTTGCCCGTCACCTGGAATGCGTTCGCGTAGCTGAGGTTCTCGACGATCGGCGTGACCAGGCCCGGCGTGCGCGTAATCACGACGTTGTCGCGCACGACGGAATCGGCCGAGCCCGCGGCCGACACGATCCGCCGCTTGTCGTTCAGGCTCAGGTTGTTCTCGACGATCGCGCCGGTTTCCTGCGCGACGTGGCCCAGTCCGTCGGAACCGCATCCGCAGAACAGCATCAGCCCGCCATCGTTGTCGTGGCTGAAGTTCGCGGCCACGCGCGTGTTGCGCGTACCGAGATCGGCGTCGAACGCCATCCCGTCGCCGGCCTCGATATTGTTCTGCAGCCGCACGCCGTTGACTTCGTTGTAGCGGAACAGCGCATCGTCGGTGTTGATCGCCCAGGCACCGGCGCTGTTGCCCGGCGCCCGCATCCAGACGTCGTACAGGTGATTCGCCTCGACCTGCGGCGCGGTGGCCGTGCGGACGATGATGCCGTCGCCGCCGACGTTGTGGATCAGGTTGTTGCGGAACACGACGCGCGTCATCGGGAAATAGTCCGTCGCTGCCTGCGTGGCCGGATTCGTGAGGTAGGCCGAATTGCCCTTGTACGGCGGATAGTCGCCGCACGGCGCGCCGCCTTCCCGGCACATCCACGCGGATCGGGTCGACAGCGCCACCGCGTCGACGTTGTAGATCTCGCTGTTCTCGACCGCGATGTCGTCGAAGCCGGTGCGCTTCTCCTTCGTGCCGACGATTTCGTTGTCGCGAGTCACCTCGAACAGCATCCCGCCGGTCGTCTTGTACGAACCGACCGTATTGCTCGCGACGTCCTTCAGATAGCCGCGCACGTGATGCACGTACACGTCGTCGACGTGATAGTGACTGCCCGTGCCGTAATCCTCGAGCCGCACGTACAGCCCGAGACGCCCGCCGGGCGTGGTCGCATCGTTGGTCAGCTCGAGCGAGCGGATTTCCCAGTACTGGGTGTTGTAGAGGGAGATGGCCGCGCGGTTCACGGTCGGGTTGTCCGACTTGCACAGCGAGTAATAGCCGCTGAACCCGCTCGACGTCTTGTGCTGCTCGGTGATCGACTGGTCGGGGTCGGCCGTCGCGTCGGTGCAGCCGGCCGCGATCACGGGGCGCGGCGCCTTCGGGTCGCCGTACGCGTCGACGACGATCGGCGCACCGACCGCGCCGGTACTGCCCGGTGCGGGCGTAAAGCTGCCGTCGCAGGTCGTGCCGCGCTTGAAGCGCACATGCATGCCGGGGGTGAGCACGATCCGGTTCAACGTCGCGAGATCGTGGATCGGATTCGCGGTGGAGCCGAGCGTCGCGGGCGATCCCGTTCCGTTCGAGCCGAGCGAGCAGTCGACATACAGCGTGCCGGGCACGTCATCGGCCGTCCTTTCGGCCGCAGCCGCGGGCGAAGCAGCCAACTGCTGCCCGGCCGCGACGCCGTCCGCCGATTCTCCACCACCGCATGCTGCGAGCGCGCCGATCAACGGCGCTGCGACAATCTTCCAGTGTTTCAAGGTCAGTCTCCCGAAATTTGGCATTCGTGATCCGGCATCGAGTCGACCGCAGGTCGATCCTGATGCCGGCCGCTCATTCCGGCAGCCGGTTCGTCGAGACGAACCGGCGCCCCCTCCTCGCTTGCCGCGGGCAGCAGCCCTGCCCGCTCGGCCAGCACCCACAGGCCGGCTGCCGCCGCACCGTCGATCGTGTCGACGGGCGGCCAGCCGAACAGCGATGCCGCATGCCGGTAACGCGCGCACAACGCGGCGTCGCCGATCAACATCGGTCGCAGCGCCTGATCGCGGGCCGCACCGCCCGGC
>NZ_JAAGPB010000568.1:0-4923 GCF_017104585.1 Burkholderia sp. Ac-20392 | reverse complement strand
ACTGCTGCGCAACACGCGCTGGCAGCCGGTCGATTCGCACACGGCCGTGCAGCCGCTCGTGATCGGCAGCAACGACGCGACGCTCGCAGCGATGCGCGCGCTCGACGCGCACGGCCTGTGGGTGCCCGCGATCCGGCCGCCGACGGTGCCGGTCGGCACGTCGCGGCTGCGCGTGTCGCTGTCGGCCGCGCATTCGTTCGACGATCTCGCGCGGCTCGAAGCCGCGTTGATCGAAGCCAGCGAAGAGGCGGCCGCCGCCGTCGAGGCAGCCCCGCATAAGGCCGCAGCATGACCGCTCCGCTCTCGCTGTTCGTCACCGGCACCGACACCGAAATCGGCAAGACCTTCGTGTCGGCCGCACTGCTGCACGGCTTCGCGCGGCACGGCCTGCGCGCGGCCGCGCTGAAACCCGTCGCAGCCGGCGCGTATGAACGCGACGGCGTGTGGCGCAACGAAGATGCCGACCAGCTCGACGCGGCCGCGAACGTCGTGCTGCCGCCCGAGCTGCGCACGCCGTTCCTGCTGAAAGCACCGGCCGCACCGCATATCGTCGCCGCGCAGGAAGGCGTGACGCTCGACATCGACACGATCGTCGCGTGCCATCGCGAAGCGCTGACGCGCGCGGACATCGTCGTCGTCGAAGGCGCCGGCGGCTTCCGCGTGCCGATGAACGACACGCAGGACATGGCCGATCTCGCGGTCGCGCTCGCCGTGCCGGTCGTGCTCGTGGTCGGCGTGCGGCTCGGCTGCATCAACCACGCGCTGCTCACCGCCGATGCGATCGCCGCACGCGGCCTCAAGCTCGCCGGCTGGGTCGCGAACCACGTCGACCCGGCGATGTCGTTCCCCGACGAGAACATCGCGACGATGCGCGACTGGCTCGCTCGCGAGCACGGCGCACCGCTGCTCGGCCGCATTCCGCACATGAGCCCGGCCGCCCCCGAATCCGCCGCGGCGATGCTCGACATCGCCGCGCTCGTCGAGACGCTGCGCACCGCGCAGCCTTGACCCAACCGAAACAGATCCCCCGATCCCTCATCCCCGACCAGGACAGGAAAACGATATGACCCAAGCCCAGACTGCCGCCCCCGTGCAACCCGACGCGATTCCCGTGGCCGCTCCGGTCTCGCAGCGCTGGCGCGTCGCCGACGTCGTCGCGCTGTTCGAGCTGCCGTTCAACGACCTGCTCTTCCGCGCGCAGCAGGTGCACCGCGAGCACTTCGACGCGAACGCGGTGCAACTGTCGACGCTGCTGTCGATCAAGACGGGCGGCTGCGAGGAAGATTGCGGCTACTGCTCGCAGTCGTCGCACCACGACACGGGCCTGAAGGCCGAGAAGCTGATGGACGTCGACGCGGTGCTCGATGCCGCACGCGCGGCGAAGGCGAACGGCGCGAGCCGCTTCTGCATGGGCGCCGCGTGGCGCAACCCGAAGGAGCGCCACATGCCGGCGCTGACCGAGATGGTGCGCGGCGTGAAGGAACTCGGCCTCGAGACCTGCATGACGCTCGGCATGCTGGAAGACGAGCAGGCGCAGGAACTCGCGAGCGCGGGCCTCGACTACTACAACCACAACCTCGACACGTCGCCGGAGTTCTACGGCCAGGTGATCTCGACGCGCACCTACCAGGATCGCCTCGACACGCTCGACCGCGTGCGTGACGCGGGCATCAACGTGTGCTGCGGCGGCATCATCGGGATGGGCGAATCGCGCCGCGAACGCGCGGGCCTGATCTCGCAGCTCGCGAACCTGAACCCGTACCCGGATTCGGTGCCGATCAACAACCTCGTCGCGATCGAAGGCACGCCGCTCGAAGGCACCGCGCCGCTCGATCCGTTCGAATTCGTGCGCACGATCGCGGTTGCGCGGATCACGATGCCGAAGGCCGTCGTGCGCCTGTCGGCCGGCCGCGAGCAGCTCGACGACGGCCTGCAGGCGATGTGCTTCCTCGCCGGCGCGAACTCGATGTTCTACGGCGACCAGCTGCTGACCACGAGCAACCCGCAGTCGCAGAAGGACCGTGCGCTGTTCGAGCGCCTCGGCATCCGTTCGAGCGATGCGGACGCGATGTCGGCGAACGCGTAAGCGCCACGCCCGGCGGATTCGTCCGCCGCATGAAAAAGCCGGGATACTTCCCGGCTCTTTTTACGCGTGCGCCGCGCACTCAGCCCGCCCCGCCCAGCGCGCGCGGCTCCATGAACGTGTGCCGGAAATAGTCGCGCACCGCGTGCATCGCGGGGCTCAACTCGATGTCCTTGCGCCAGGCGAGGCCGACGCTCATCGGCGGCACCGGGTCGCGCAGCACGATCGTCTCGATTCGCCGGCCCTCGAGCGACCACGGCCGGTACACCATGTCGGACAGGATCGCGACGCCGCTGCCGTTCGCGACCATGCTGCGGACCGCCTCGACCGACGACGTGCGCAGGATCACGTTCGGCCGGTACGGCGTCTCGTTCCAGTAGCGCAGCGCCGTCTGCCCGGCCTCGTCGACCGTCAGCATCACGAACGGCTCGCGCGCGACTTCCGCGAACGTGACGCTTTCGTGCCTGAGCAGCGGGTGATGCGCGCCGACCCACAGCCGCCGCACCGAGTGGATCACCGGCTCCAGCACGAGCGCCGGATTCGACACGTTCGACGTGAGCAGCACGGCCATGTCGTAGCGGCCCGCGATCAGCCCTTCCTCGATCGACTCGCGGTTCAGCTCGTGCAGGTGGATCGTCAGCCGCGGGTACAGCGTGTTCAGGCGCAGCACGTGATGCGGCAGGAAGTAGCCGAGCACCGTGTAGCTCGCGGCGATCGCGAGCGTGCCGGTCAGCGTGCTTTCGAGGTTCGGAATCCGCATCGCCTCGTCGACCGACGACAGGATCGTGTACGCGTGATTCAGGAAGCGCCGCCCCGTGTCGGTGAGCGTCACGCCCGACGGCGTGCGCAGAAAGAGCTGCGTGCCGAGGCTGTCCTCCAGCTCCTTGATCGCGCTCGTCACGGCCGACTGCGAAATCGTGAGCTGGATCGCGGCCTGCGAGATCTGGCCGAGCTCGGCGGTCGCGACGAAATACTTGAGCTGTCTGAGGGTCAGGGCCATGGTCGATGAGAAAACAGATGGGCACGCGATAAACATCATAACAACCGTGCGGCGCCCATCAACCTGACTGCGTGGAAACCCTGCCACCCCTGCTGCGACGGCCCTTGGCGGCCGCTCTCCGGGGTATCGAAAAAATCGATACAGCTGCATCCAAAAATAGAACTTTTTTGACGCAACCCGCGCGGCTAACCTGCGTTCAACACGGTTTCGGCATGCGCCACGACGCACGCGAACCGGAGAACCTGGAGGAGCACACCGTATGAGGAAGCACAGCGTCGACCTGAACTCCGACATGGGAGAAGGCTTCGGTCCGTGGACGATCGGCGACGGCGTCGACGAGCAGATCATGCCGCTCATCAGCTCGGCAAACATCGCCACCGGCTTTCACGCCGGCGATCCGAACATCATGGCGCGCACGGTGCAGCTCGCGCGCGACGCCGGTGTCGGCATCGGCGCGCACCCGGGCTTTCGCGATCTCGTCGGCTTCGGCCGCCGCACGATCGCCGAAACCCCGCAGGCGCTCGTCAACGACATCCTGTACCAGCTCGGCGCGCTGCGCGAGTTCGCGCGCCTGAACGGCGTCAGCCTGCAGCACGTGAAGCCGCACGGCGCGCTCTACATGCACGCGGCCGCCAACGAGGCGTTCTCGCGGCTGCTGATCGAGACGCTGCAGCGTGTCGATCCGGGCCTGTGGCTGTACTGCATGGAGGCATCGGTCACCTACCGCGTCGCGGTCGAATACGGGCAGCCGGTGATCCGCGAGTTTTACGCGGATCGCGACTACGACCGCAGCGGCTCGATCGTGTTCACGCGCCGCGTCGGCCGCCTCGATCCGCGCCAGGTCGCCGACAAGGTGCTGCGCGCGTGCATCGACGGCAAGGTGCGGACGATCGACGGCGACGACATCGACATCGATTTCGATTCGGTGTGCATCCACAGCGACACGCCGGGCGCGCTCGAGCTTGTGCGCGACACGCGCCACGCGCTGATCCGCGAAGGCATCCGGACCGCCGGGCCGCGACCGCTCGCCGCCCATCACTGATTCAAGGAGACACACGATGGCATTGCACGAAATCGTCAGCCCGCTGCCGGGCACCTTCTACCGGCGTCCGTCGCCCGATGCGGACTACTACGTCGCGGTCGACGCGACGGTTGCCGCCGGCGCGGTGGTCGGCCTCGTCGAGGTGATGAAGCAGTTCACCGAGATCGAAGCCGATGCGGGAGGTCGCGTGGTCGAGCTGCTCGTCGAGGACGGCGAGCCGGTCGACGCGGGCCAGGTGCTGATGCGGATCGAGGGGTGATGCGATGAAACCGGAAACTTCCCCCGACACGTTCTACCGCCCGTCGCGGATCCGGACCGTGCTGGTCGCGAACCGCGGCGAGATCGCGGTGCGCGTGATCCGCGCTGCGCGCGAGCTCGGCATGCGCGCGGTCGCCGTGGTCAGCGACGCGGACCGCGACAGTCTCGCCGCGCGCATGGCTGACGAAGCCGTTCACATCGGCTCGTCGCACGCGGCGAAAAGCTACCTGAATCCTGCCGCGATTCTCGACGCCGCGCGGCAGTGCGGCGCGGACGCGATCCATCCCGGCTACGGCTTCCTGTCCGAAAACGCCGCATTCGCCGCGCAGGTCGAAGCGGCCGGCCTGATCTTCGTCGGCCCGGACTCGCAGGTGATCGCCACGATGGGCGACAAGGCCCGCGCACGCGAAACCGCGCGGCGCGCCAACGTGCCGACCGTGCCCGGCAGCGACGGCGTCGTGCAATCGCTCGACGAGGCGCGGGAGGTTGCCGCGCGCATCGGCTATCCGATCATGATCAAGGCGGCCGCCGGCGGCGGCG
>NZ_JAAGPB010000567.1:0-4927 GCF_017104585.1 Burkholderia sp. Ac-20392 | reverse complement strand
GCCGGCCGCTGCACGGGCATTCATCGAATTTGCCGGCGCCGCATTCCGGCCCGCGAGCTAGCGGCCCGGTTGGTCGCCGCAACGATGCCCGCCCGCCAGGGCCGCGGGCTCATGGTTCTTTTTTTCCACGGAAGCAGTTCGACGAACGAACGCTCCGCAGGGCGCAACGCACGCCCGAAATACGCGACCGCAGCCGCGGCAAACAGGAAGCGACAGCATTCCGGCCGCGCGTGCAGGTCACGAGGAGATCTGGTGATTCCCATTGAAGGTCGTCTATTTGTGAGAGGTCGCTCCATGCGCGTCGAACGGGTTCCATACCGCTTAATCACTGCTGCAACGGCTGCCGTTTTCCTGGCCGCGTGCGGAAAAAAAGAATCGGCGCCGCCGCCGCAAACGCCGGAAGTCGGCGTCGTCACCGTCCAGCCGCAGGCCGTGCCGGCGGTAACGGAACTGCCGGGTCGCACCAGCGCGTTCCTCGTCGCACAGGTGCGTGCGCGAGTCGATGGCATCGTGCTGCGCCGCGAATTCACCGAAGGCACCGACGTCAAGGCCGGTCAGCGCCTCTACAAGATCGACCCGGCGCCGTACGTCGCGGCGCTGAACAGCGCAAAGGCGACGCTCGCAAGGGCACAGGCGAACCTCGTCACGCAGAACGCGCTGGTCGCACGTTACAAGGTGCTGGTGGCCGCGAACGCGGTCAGCAAGCAGGACTACGACAACGCAGTGGCCACGCAGGGGCAGGCCGCGGCGGATGTCGCGGCCGGCAAGGCAGCGGTCGACACCGCGCAGATCAACCTCGGCTATACCGATGTCGTCTCGCCGGTTTCGGGCCGCGTCGGCATCTCGCAGGTGACGCCGGGCGCCTATGTGCAGGCGAGCCAGGCGACGCTGATGTCGACGGTGCAGCAGCTCGATCCGGTGTACGTGGACCTTACGCAATCGAGCCTCGACGGGCTGAAGCTGCGTCAGGACGTGCAGAGCGGCCGCCTGAAAACGAGCGGCCCGGGCGCGGCGAAGGTGTCGCTGATCCTGGAAGACGGCAAGACCTATTCGGAGCCGGGCAAGCTGCAGTTCTCGGACGTGACGGTCGACCAGACCACCGGCTCGGTAACGATTCGCGCGATCTTCCCGAACCCCGGCCGCGTGCTGCTGCCGGGCATGTTCGTGCGTGCGCGGATCGAGGAAGGCGTGAACGAGAACGCGTTCCTGGTGCCGCAGATCGGCGTCACGCATGACCAGAAGGGGCAGGCGATCGCACTGGTCGTGAACGCGGCCAACAAGGTCGAGACACGTCCGTTGACGACGGCCGGCACGTACGACCAGGACTGGATCGTCGAAGGCGGTCTGGAAGCGGGCGATCACGTGATCGTGCAGGGCGTCGACAAGGTGCGTCCGGGCGCGACCGTGAAAACGGTCGCCGCGCAGCTCGCACCGGCGCCGGACGCTGCGTCCGGCACACCGGCAAGCGCCGCGAATGCGTCCGGCGTCGCGCCGGCGAGCAACGCCGCCAATGCTGCCGCGCGTTCGACCGCCGCGTCGGCCGCGCAATAACGAGGAGTCCGTTTCATGGCCAAGTTCTTTATCGATCGCCCGATCTTTGCGTGGGTGATCGCGATCGTGCTGATGCTGGCCGGCGTCGCATCGATCTTCAAGATGCCGATCGCGCAGTATCCGACGATCGCACCGCCGACGATCCAGATCCAGGCGAACTATCCGGGCGCTTCCGCGAAGACGGTGGAAGACACGGTGACGCAGGTGATCGAGCAGCAGATGAGCGGTCTCGACAACTTCCTGTACATGTCGTCGACCAGCGATGACTCGGGTAACGCGACGATCACGCTGACCTTCTCGCCGGGCACGAATCCGGATGTCGCGCAGGTGCAGGTGCAGAACAAGCTGTCGCTTGCGACGCCGAACCTGCCGCAGGTCGTGCAGCAGCTCGGCATGCAGGTCACGAAGTCGAGCAGCAACTGGCTGATGTGGTTCGCGTTCAACTCCGAGGACGGCAGCATGTCGAAGGAGGACCTGACGAACTATGTGGCGTCGCACGTGCTCGATCCGCTCAGCCGCGTGAACGGCGTCGGCCAGACGCTGCTGCTCGGTTCGCAGTTTTCGATGCGCATCTGGCTCGACCCGGTCAAGCTGACCAACTACAGCCTCACGCCGACCGACGTGTCGGCCGCGATCACGCAGCAGAACGTGCAGATCGCGGGCGGCCAGATCGGCGGCACGCCGGCGAAGCCGGGCACGATGCTGCAGGCGACGATCACCGAATCGACGCTGCTGCGCACGCCCGAGCAGTTCGGCAACATCCTGCTGAAGGTCAACCAGGACGGTTCGCAGGTTCGCCTGAAGGACGTCGGCCGCGCGGCGCTCGGCTCCGAGAACTACACGTTCGACACGAAGTACATGGGGCAGCCGACGGCCGGCCTCGGCATCCAGCTCGCAACCGGCGCGAACGCGCTGGCGACCGCGACCGCGCTGCGGGCGAAGATCGACGAACTGTCGAAGTATTTCCCGCACGGTCTCGTCGTCCACTATCCGTACGACACGACGCCGTTCGTGCGCCTGTCGATCGAGGAAGTGGTCAAGACGCTGCTCGAAGGGATCGTGCTCGTGTTCCTCGTGATGTACCTGTTCCTGCAGAACCTGCGGGCAACGATCATCCCGACGATCGCGGTGCCGGTCGTGCTGCTCGGTACGTTCGCGATCATGGGCCTCGCCGGCTTCTCGATCAACACGCTGTCGATGTTCGGCCTCGTGCTTGCCATCGGCCTGCTGGTCGACGATGCGATCGTGGTCGTGGAGAACGTCGAGCGCGTGATGGCGGAGGAGGGCCTGTCACCGAAGGAGGCGACCCGCAAGGCGATGGGCCAGATCACCGGCGCACTCGTCGGCGTGGCGCTCGTGCTGTCGGCGGTGTTCGTGCCGGTGGCGTTCTCGGGTGGCTCGGTCGGCGCGATCTATCGCCAGTTCTCGCTGACTATCGTGTCGGCGATGGTGCTGTCGGTGCTCGTCGCGTTGATTCTGACGCCGGCACTGTGCGCGACGATCCTCAAGCCGATCCCGCAAGGGCATCACGAAGAGAAGAAGGGCTTCTTCGGCTGGTTCAACCGGACTTTCGACCGCAGCCGCGATCGCTATACGGGGGGCGTGAATCACGTGATCCGTCGCTCGGGACGCTGGCTCGTGATCTACCTGGCCGTGTTCATCGCGGTCGGCGTGATGTTCGTGCGCCTGCCGAAGTCGTTCCTGCCGGATGAAGACCAGGGCTACATGTTCATGATCGTGCAGACGCCGTCCGGCTCCACGCAGGAAACGACCGGCAAGACGCTCGACAACATCAACACGTACCTGACCACCACCGAGAAGGACGTGGTCGACTCGGTGTTCACGGTCAACGGCTTCAGCTTTGCGGGCCGCGGCCAGAACGCCGGTCTCGTGTTCGTGAAGCTGAAACCGTACGAGCATCGCCAGCGTTCGGACCAGAAAGTGCAGGCGCTGATCGGCCGGACCTTCGCGCACTACTCGCAGTACAAGGACGCGATGGTGATCCCGTTCAACCCGCCGTCGATTCCCGAACTCGGGACGGCTGCCGGCTTCGACTTCGAGCTGACGGACAACGCCGGTCTCGGCCACGAAGCGCTGATGGCCGCGCGCGGGCAGTTGCTCGGGATGGCCGCGAAGGATCCCGCGCTGGCACTGGTGCGCCCGAACGGCCTGAACGATACGCCGCAGTACAAGGTCGACATCGATCGCGAGAAGGCGAACGCGCTCGGCGTGACGGCTGCTGCGATCGACCAGACGTTCTCGATCGCGTGGGCGTCGCAGTACGTGAACAACTTCCTGGATATGGATGGCCGGATCAAGAAGGTGTACGTGCAGTCGGACGCGCCGTTCCGCATGACGCCGGAAGACATGAACATCTGGTACGTGCGCAACAACGCGGGCGGCATGGTGCCGTTCAGTGCGTTCTCGACCGGCCACTGGAGCTACGGTTCGCCGAAGCTCGAGCGCTACAACGGCGTGTCGTCGATCGAGATCCAGGGGCAGGCCGCGGAGGGCAAGTCGACCGGCCAGGCGATGGCTGCAATGGAAGCGCTCGCGAGCAAGTTGCCGGAAGGTATCGGCTACTCGTGGACGGGCCTGTCGTTCCAGGAAATCCAGTCCGGCTCGCAGGCGCCGATCCTGTACGCGATCTCGATCCTCGTCGTGTTCCTGTGTCTCGCGGCACTGTATGAAAGCTGGTCGATTCCGTTCTCGGTGATCATGGTGGTGCCGCTCGGTGTGGTCGGCGCGCTGCTCGCGACGATGCTGCGCGGGCTCGAGAACGACGTGTTCTTCCAGGTCGGCCTGCTGACCACCGTGGGCCTGTCCGCGAAGAACGCGATCCTGATCGTCGAGTTCGCTCGCGAACTGCAGACGAAAGAGAACATGGGGCCGGTGCGCGCGGCGATCGAGGCGGCGCGTCTGCGGCTGCGTCCGATCCTGATGACGTCGCTCGCATTCATGCTCGGCGTGCTGCCGCTTGCGATCAGCAACGGCGCGGGTTCGGCGAGCCAGCATGCAATCGGCACGGGTGTGATCGGCGGGATGATCACGGCGACGTTCCTCGCGATTTTCATGATCCCGATGTTCTTCGTGCGGGTTCGCGCGATCTTCAGCAGCGAGACGGAAAACGTCGACGACGCATGGCGTCTCGTGCAGGGTGACCTGCAGCGCGGTCACGACGACGCACACGATTCGAAGGGGCAGTAACGATGCAAAAACACGCTTTGACTGCAACCGCGGCCGCCCTGGCTGCCGCGTTGTTCGCTGCGGGCTGCACGATGGCGCCGCATTACAAGCGGCCCGATGCGCCCGTCGCGCAGGCGTACCCGGCGGGTGGCGTCTACGCGACGCAGCCGGACGCCGCGCGTGCGCGCAG
>NZ_JAAGPB010000566.1:0-4853 GCF_017104585.1 Burkholderia sp. Ac-20392 | reverse complement strand
CGGCTTCGCGCGTACCTGTGTGCGCGCGAAGCCGCGCGCCGGCTGTCCACCGACCGCGGCGGCCGCGGGGGCGCGATCGTCAACGTATCGTCGATCGCCTCCCGGCTCGGCTCGCCGAACGAATATGTGGACTATGCGGGGTCGAAAGGCGCGGTCGACTCGCTGACGATCGGTCTCGCGAAGGAGCTCGGCCCGCACGGCGTGCGCGTCAACGCGGTACGCCCCGGCCTGATCGAGACCGAAATTCACGCGAGCGGCGGCCAGCCGGGCCGTGCGGCCCGCCTCGGCGCAACGACGCCGCTCGGCCGCGCGGGCGAAGCGCAGGAGATCGCCGAAGCGATCGTCTGGCTGCTGGGCGACGCGGCGTCCTACACGACGGGCGCCCTGCTCGACGTCGGCGGCGGCCGGTAATTCCGCCCTGCGGCGCAGCAAAAATCGCCGCTCGAAACAATCCGTCGTCACGACACCACAAATCTCCACAATTCCGTGACACGAACGGTAATCCTCCGTAACAATTCCGTGGTCTACTAGCGGACATTCAGACAGGTGTCATAAACACCCGTCCGTTGGCCCTTGATGTGGCCCCAATCGGTCCTGCCCATGTCGCCGGACCCGCTCGACTCGACCCGAGATTCCTTCCATGCCTGGAACCGCAGCGCCCAGCCGGCGACGCACGTCTGTGCCCGCTCCGGCCCAGCACACCCATTCGAACGCCGACGCCAATCTCGCTGCAACGCTCGACGCCGCTGGCACGCCCATCGTCGCCTCGACCGCCGCATCCAGCACCACGCGCGAACGCTCGCTCCTGCTCGGCTGGCGCACGTGGCTGTTCGTCGCTGCGCTAATCTGCGCGTATACGCTGCCCGGCGTGCTCGGCCACGATCCGTGGAAGCAGGACGAAACCTATACGTTCGGCATCATCCAGCACATGCTCGAGACCGGCGACTTCGTCGTGCCGACCAATGCCGGCCTGCCGTTCATGGAAAAGCCGCCGCTTTACGCGTGGGTCGCGACCAGCCTCGCATGGCTGCTGCAGCGCGTGATGCCGCTGCACGACGCCGCACGGCTCGCGAGCGCGCTGTTCGCCGCCCTTGCATTCGGCTTTATCGCGCGCGCGGCGCGCGTCGCCAGCCGCGCAGACTCCTGGTTCGACCTGCGCGTGATCGGTCCGGTCGTGCTGAGCGCGGGCACACTCGTCGTCATCAAGCACGTGCACGACATGATGACCGACGTCGCGCTGTTCGCCGGCACGGCAATCGCCTTCTGCGGACTGCTCGAACTCGTGATGCAGCACGTCGCGCGCGCACAGCAGATGCGCCACGGGCTGCCGGTCCGGCCGTCGGGACGCTGGGCCGCGCCGATCTTCGGTGCGGGCGTCGGCATCGCGCTGATGACGAAGGGGCTGTTCGTGCCGCTCGTGTTCGCGGCCACGCTCGTCGGCGCGCTGGTGCTCTATCCGGCCTGCCGCACCCGCTCGTTCGCGCGCTCGCTCGGCGTCGCCGCACTGGTGTTCGCGCCGTTCGCGCTCATCTGGCCGATCGCGCTGTTCCTGCGCTCCGAGACGCTGTTCATGACGTGGTTCTGGGATAACAACGTCGGCCGCTTCTTCGGTTTCTCCGTCCCCGAACTGGGCGCGGAAAACGACAAGCCGTTCTTCATCCTGCGCGCGTTCCTGGCCGTCGGCTTCCCGGTCGCACCGCTCGCGATCGTCGCACTCGCGCGCGGTGCATGGCGCGACTGGCGCACGCCGCGCATCGCACTGCCCGTGATGTTCGCGGGCGTCGGGCTCGTGGTGCTGCAAGTGTCCGCGACGTCGCGCCAGCTCTACATCCTGCCGTTCTTCGCCCCGCTCGCGCTGGTGGCCGCACAGGCCATCGACCGCCTGCCGCGCCAGCTGCATCTCGCGTGGGACTACCTGAGCCGCATCCTGTTCGGCACGACCGCCGCGCTCGCATGGGCCATCTGGGCGGTGATGGCCGATCCGGCCGCGTCGCGCAAGGATCTCGCACTGCTCGGCCGCTGGCTGCCGCTCGACTGGACGATGCCGATCGAACCCGCGCTCGTGATCGGTGCGCTCGTGCTGACGGTCGGCTGGCTGACGCTGCTGCCGAAGCTGCGCGCGACGGGCGTCTGGCGCGGCGCGCTGTCGTGGGGCGCCGGCGCACTCGTCGCATGGGGGCTCATTTACACGCTGCTGCTGCCGTGGCTCGACGTCGCGAAAAGCTACCGCTCGGTGTTCGACGACCTGAACGCACACCTCGCGCTCGAATGGAACGACGGCGACTGCATGGCGAGCCTGCACGGGCTCGGTGAATCGGAAGCGCCGATGCTGTACTACTTCTCCGGCATCCAGCACACGCCGATCGCCGACGCGAAGACGACGCGCTGCACGTGGATGATCGTCCAGGGCGTGCGGGCCGTCGATCCGGCGCCCGGCAACGAATGGAAACTGTTCTGGACGGGCGCACGCCCGGGCGACAACGACGAACTGCTGCGCGTGTACGTTCGCACGCCCGAACAGCACGCGGAGTAATGCGGGGAGGCACGGCGCGGCGTCGTGCTTGCTCTCCCTCATGCCAGGCTTGCAGCGGTGAGCGCCCCCGCCTGAGCAGCGAACAGCCCTCGGGAAATGCGCGCCGTCGACCGGCGCTCCCTACGGCCTCCGAGCCCGCGTGAGCGTGATTCCGCGGGCCTGCCCCCTCCCCTTGTCACGCCACCACCCGGATCTTCAGAACGAGGAGCCGGGCTCGCGAAGAAACGCCGTCTCCTCGTCGCTCGAGGCCCGACCGAGAATCGCATTCCGGTGCGGAAAGCGGCCGAAGCGCTCGACGACGGCCGCGTGCAGCAACGCGAAGCGGTGATAGCTCTCGCACCCTGCCTCGTCCCGGATGCCCGCGCACAGGCGCACGGCCTCGCGCTGGCTCTCGACCGACTCGTCGTGCTCGAACGGCAGATACGCAAACGCGCGGTGATGCCCGCTCGGCAACTGCGCGTCCCAGCCGGCCGCGACGACGCGGCGCGCGAGCACGAGTGCCTTCGAATCGGCGGCAAACGCGCGCGGCGTGCCGCGATGGATGTTGCGCGAAAACTGGTCGAGCACGACGATCAACGCCAGCGCCCCCGACGGCGAGCCTGCCCAGTGATCGCAAGCGCCGTCGCACGCGGCGTCGAGCAAGGCGCCGTAGCGTGTGCGCAGCACGTCGTCGAACGCCGCGCCGCCGTTGAACCAGACCTTGCGGTCCTGCCCGAATTCGGCCGAGCCCGGCTCGCCGAACCAGAAATCCAGAATCTCCCGCGCTTGCGGATCGAGCGCCGCTGCGCCCGCGTGGGTGCTGTCAATCGTCATGCAAACTCCAGTACGAGGCGCCGGGTGCGCGCGCTCTTCTTTTCCAGTTTCGCGACCCGCAGCTCGCCGATTTCGGACGTGTTGCGCACATGCGTGCCGCCACACGGCTGCAGGTCGACCTGCTCGATGCGCAGCAGCCGCACGCGGCCGAGGCCCATCGGCGGCTTCACGCTCATCGTGCGCACGAGATCCGGCCGTGCGGCCATCTCGTCGTCGGTGATCCATTCGGTCGTGACCGGGTGCGCGCCGGCCACCAGGCCGGCGAGGCGTCGCTCGACGTCATCGCGGTCGATTGCGTCGGACGTCGCGAAATCGAGCCGCACGTAGTCGGCCGTCACGCTGCAGCCGTCGACCGCGTACGGCAGCACCGCACACATCAGGTGCGCGGCCGTATGCAGCCGCATGTGGCGATAGCGGCGCAGCCAGTCGATCTCCGCGACGACGCGCGTGCCGGGCACGAGCGCCGCAACGCTCGCCTCCTGCCCCGGTGCGGGCACGTGCACGGCGTCGTCGGGCGTCGCGCCGTCGAACTTGGCCTTGCGCGTGTCGGCAATCGCGATCGTGCTGCCGTCCGGCAGCGTCAGCGTACCGGTGTCGCCGGCCTGGCCACCGCCGAGCGGATAGAACACGGTGCGGTCGAGCCGGATGCCGTCGTCGCCGACAGCCAGGACGACTGCATCGCATTGCGTGAGGTACGCATCTTCGCGAAACAGCGCTTGTGTCGTCATCGGGCGAGCCTCGTATCGATTGGGGGAAGCGGCCAGTGTCGCGCCGCGCGGCGCGCGCGCCCAGACGCAGATCGTCCCGCGCGCGGGCGGCGGCGTACCGGTCGATCAACCGGGCCGGTTGCGCATCCAGTCGGCCGTGTCGTAAAACGAATGCATGAGCCGCTCGCGCAGCGGCTCGGGCAGCCCGATGTCGTCCATCGCCCACGCCATGCAGCGCAGCCACTGGTCACGCTCGACCGACGCGATCGGGAACGGCAGGTGCCGCGCGCGCAGCCGCGGATGGCCGAACCGGCTGATGTAGTGGTCGGGGCCGCCGAGCCACCCGCACAGGAACCAGAACAGCTTGTCGCGCGAACCGTCGAGCGACGCCGGGTGCAGCGCGCGAATCTGCGCGAACTCGGGCTCGAGGTCCATCAGGTCGTAAAAGCGGTCCACCATTTCGCGCACGCGGGCTTCACCGCCCACGAGCTCGAACGCCGTCGGCTGCGACGGCGCATCGTCATTCACATCGGTCATACGGATAGTCGGAAAACAGGATCTTCGGGGCCGCCGGCAACGCTCATGCGTCGCGCAGCGACTGCAGCGCGGGGCGCCGCAACACATTATGCAGGCTCAGCCAGCCGGCCGCACCGGCGCATGCAACGCCGGCCACGATGCCGGCCGGCACGAGCCACGGATCGACGGCGAGCTGGAAATCGAACACGCGCGACGCAAGCACCCAGCCGACCGCGATGCGAGTCGACAGGCCGTCGTGTAGGGAAAGATGCTATATCACAGTT
>NZ_JAAGPB010000565.1:0-4994 GCF_017104585.1 Burkholderia sp. Ac-20392 | reverse complement strand
CCGGTGCGGCCAGCGTCTCGCCGCGGCGAAACAGCGGCGTCGCGAGCACGAACACGCCGAGCACGCACGCGACGAACCCGAACACGCCGTGCGCGCCCCATGTGTCGCTCAGCATCGGGAAGATATACGCGAGCAACACCATGCTCCACGTCACCTGCCCCATCAGCATGATCCCGAGGTTGCGTTCCGGCGCGCGCGAATACGACAGGTAGCGCAGCGCGATGCCGTTCAGCCCGCCCGAGCCGACGCCCGCGATGAACTGCAACGCCGAATACGCGACGAGCCCGTGCGTCGCGAGCGTGCCGAGGTTCGCGCCGGCCGCGAGCGTCACCGCGCCCGCGAGCACCCACCGGACCGGCTGGCGGCCAAGCACGAACGCGACGAGCAGCGTGCCCGTCGATTCGCCGAGCACTTCGATGAAGCTCGACAGCCCGAGCGCCGCTTCGCCGAAGCCCCAATGACGCTCGACCTGCCCGACGATCGCGGGCAGGCCGAGGAAGACAGTCGGCCCGAGCATGCCGAGCAGCAGCATCACGACGACGAACAGCGCGCTTTCCTGTCGCGCTTCATCCTGCAGGTTGACTACATTCATCTGGTGTCTCTCTCCGTGTCCGCGGGGCGGACCGTGTCCTCTGGGGATCGTTTTTGGTATCGGCAAGACGGGGCGGCCCGGCGCGGAGCCACCCCGTCGTCGCTTACATCGGGAAGCCCATCGCCTTGATGCCGCTGATCCACGCGCGCTTCCAGCCGCCTTCCGCATCCGCGCCGTCGAACGCATGGAACGTGATCTTCGCGGCGACCCAGCGCATCGGCTCGGGCGGGATGTAGCTCGGGCTCTGGTTCGCGATGTCGAGCTTGCGCTCGGGGCTGTCGCGATCGAACAGGATGTTCAGCCCCATGAACGCGCCGAACCGGCTCGCCGCGACGCCGAAGCCCGTATAGCCGGCGACGAACACGGCCTTGTCGCCGAGATAGCGCTTCGCGAACACCGAGCCGCGCGAGCAGTAGTCGATCGGGCCGCCCCACGCGTGCGAGAAGCGCACGTCGCACAGTTGCGGGAACGTGCGGTAGAACGCTTCCGCGAGCCGGTGGTAGGTTTCGCGCTGGCCGTCCTGGTGCGGCTCCGGATCGCCGTCGAAGTGATAGCTCACCAGCCCGCCGAAGATGATGTTGTTGTTCTTCGTCAGCCGGAAATAGTTGAGCTGCGTGCGCGTGTCGTACACGCCCTGGCGGTTCTTCCAGCCGATCCGCGCGAGCTGCTCGTCGGTGAGCGGCTCGGTCGCGAGCACGTGGTCGCGCACCTGCATCACGCGGCGGTTGATGTCGGGAATCCCGACCTTCGCGGTGCCGCTGCCGAACACGACGCGCGGCGCGCGCACGCTGCCCTTCGGCGTCGTCACGAACACCGTGCTGCCTTCGTCGGTCACGGTCACGAGCGGCGTGTGCTCGTACAGCTTCACGCCGAGCTTCAGCGCCGCGCGCTTCAGCCCCCACGCGAGCTTCGCCGGGTGCACGATGCCGCTGCGATTGCGCGACCACAGCGCGCCCGCGAACAGCGGCGAATTCAGTTGTTCGAGCGTTTCCTCGCGGTTCAGCAGCACGACGTTGTGGCCGTACTCGCGATGCAGGTCGTAGTCGCCCTTCAGGTGCGCGATGTGCTCGGGATCGACCGCGACCGTCATCTCGCCGTTCCACTCGATGTCGGCGTCGATGTCGTAGCGCTTCAGCGTGTCCTCGAAACCGTCGAGGTTGTGATGGCCGAATTCCTCGAGCTGCGCGATGTCGTTCGGGAACACGCGCACCGCGTTCGGCAGCCCGTGCATCACCGACGTCGAGATGATCCCGCCCGCGCGGCCCGACGCGCCGTGCGCCACCTTGCCGGCCTCGATCAGCACCACGTTCAGGTGCGGCATCTGTTCCTTCGCCTGCACGGCCGACCACAGCCCCGTGAAGCCGCCGCCGACGATCAGCAGGTCGGCCGTCACGTCGCCGACGAGTTCCGGCTCGGTGGCCGGCGCCGCCGGGTTGTCGAGCCAGTACGGGAACAGCTTCGTATTCGCGAGCGCCGCTTCGACGCCCAGTGCGACCGGCGCGCCACGCATTGCGTGCGTCTGCACCGGTGCAGTCTCTCTTGCTTTGACTTCCATTTCCATGATCCCAGCCATCACACGCGAAAAACGAAACCGCCGCCGTGCGCGCGTCACACGGACGACGACACCCCGGCGGCGGTTTCAGGCATCACGACTTCTCGAGCAGCACGTAGAACTTCTTCGCGTCCTCGATCGTCTCCCAGCGGCCCGCGAAGCCGGCCGGCAGCAGGTAGCCCTGACCCGGCGTGAATTCCTTGCGGTTGCCTTCGACGTCGGTCAGCGCGATCCGACCCTCGACGAGCCACACGGCTTCGTCAGCCGCGGTTTCCGGAAACTCCACCGAGCCGACTTTCCCTTCCCACCAGCCGATGATGTAGTTGCCGCTCTTGCCTTCCGCCGCGCGCCAGTCGCTCTCGTCCATGCCGAAGTCGAGCTTCGTGAATTCGCCGATACCTGCGCCGAGCGGCAGGATGTCCTTGATCAGTTTGGTCATGTGAATCTTTCGTCTCTTGATTGAAAAAAGCAGAGACAAAGTTACTCATTTACACTGCCCCGGTATGCCCCCCTCCGGGGGGGACAAGCGGTGTTTTCCGGGGCAAACGGGTCGGCAGGACAACCGACGGTGTTTCCCCCTAATGACGTTTTTCGTTGTGACCGCTACAATCGCGCCGCCTTTCACCCGGGGAACCGCATGCTGCTCAACGTGAACCCCTTCCACCGCGACAACGACCGCTTCAACGTGTCGTTCAAGGCGCTGGGCGAGCTGATCGAGACGGTCGGCACACCGCACTTCGTGCCGCGCCTCACGCAACTGCTCAATGACGTGGTGCCGCTCGACGTCGCGCATGTCGAACGTTCGCGCGTCGACGGCTCGATGCCCACCGGCTACCGATGCGAATGGATCGGCAGCAGCGGCATCGACACTGAATCCACCGAAATCTCCGACGTGATGACGCTCTACTACGAGCGCTTTCTCGACAGCGACCCGCTGTTCGCGGGGCTGCGCGGCAAGACGGGCACGATGCTGGTGGTGCGCGACATCGCGGCGATCCCGCCCGGCGAATTCCGCCAGCGGCTGTTCGACGACGTGCATATCGGCCACGAATGCGTGCTCGCGCGCGGCACGCGCTATTCGCAGCATTCGATCGCGCTGGAGCGCGGCCGCGACCGGCCGCCGTTCACGCTCGCCGAGATGAACCGCTTTCGCAGCATCAGCGACGTGCTGTTCCCGCTGCTCGAACTGCACGCGTCGACCACGGCCGTGCGGCGCGTCGCGCACCCGACACCCGAAGTCCATCCGCTCGCACAGTTCGATGCGCGGATCGCGGCCGACGGCGTGAAGCTGTCGAAGCGCGAATACGAAACCTGCAAGCACCTGCTGTCCGGCAAGACCGTGCCGGAGACAGCCGAGATCCTCGGCGTGCGGGTCGCGTCGGCCGAGTCGTACGTGAAACGTGCGTTCGCGAAGCTCGGCATACGCACGAAGCGTGAACTCGCCGCGTGGGGTTCGGCATCCACCGCCTTCCCTGCCACCGGCTCGCACGACGGCGCTACACCGCCCGCCATCCCGCGCTGACGCGCCCGGCCGCGCCGCGCGGCCGCTTTCGGTTGCGCCGCGTCGATGCGGCGGCGCCACTTGCATCGAAGCCCGTCGATGTAAACGTTGCGACTTCAAAATCTTCGCGCGGACGTTCTCCTCTACCATCGGCCGATCGCTTGACCTCACAAAAAAGGAGACGGCCCATGCCCCGCGAACTCAATCAACCGATGGGCGGCAACGAAATGCCGCGCTTTGGCGGCATCGCCACGATGATGCGGCTGCCGCAAGCCGACACGACCGACGGCCTCGACGTGTGCTTCGTCGGCGTGCCGCTCGATCTCGGCACGTCGAACCGCTCGG
The DNA here is from genome assembly GCF_017104585.1 of Burkholderia sp. Ac-20392. NCBI lineage: Bacteria > Pseudomonadati > Pseudomonadota > Betaproteobacteria > Burkholderiales > Burkholderiaceae > Burkholderia > Burkholderia sp. Ac-20392. The sequence continues at coordinate 1,004 of NZ_JAAGPB010000565.1, read as the reverse complement.
GCTCGCGCTTCGGCCCGCGCCAGATCCGCACCGAATCCGTGCTGCTGCGCCCGTACAACATGGCCACGCGCGCCGCGCCGTTCGATTCGCTGCAGGTGGCCGACATCGGCGATGTCGCGACCAACCCGTACGACCTGAAGGATTCGGTGCGCCGCATCGAAGAGGCGTACGACGAAATCGTCGCGAACGGCTGCCGGCCGATCACGCTCGGCGGCGACCACACGATCGCGTGGCCGATCCTGCGCGCGCTGCACAAGAAGTACGGCAAGGTCGCCGTCGTGCACGTCGACGCGCACGCGGACGTGAACGACACGATGTTCGGCGAGAAGATCGCGCACGGCACGCCGTTCCGCCGCGCGGTGGAAGACGGCCTGCTGCAATGCGACAAGGTCACGCAAATCGGCCTGCGCGGCACCGGCTACCACGCGGACGATTTCGACTGGTGCCGCCAGCAGGGCTTCACCGTCGTGCAGGCGGAAGAATGCTGGAACAAGTCGCTCGCGCCGCTGATGGCGCAGGTGCGCGAACGCGTCGGCGACACGCCGGTCTACCTGAGCTTCGACATCGACGGCCTCGATCCGTCGTTCGCGCCCGGCACCGGCACGCCGGAAATCGGCGGCCTCACCGTGCAGCAAGGTCTCGAGATCGTGCGCGGGATGAAGGGCCTGAACATCGTCGGCGCCGACCTCGTCGAAGTCGCTCCGCCGTACGACCCGACCGGCACCACCGCGCTCACCGGCGCGAACCTCGCGTTCGAGATGCTCTGCGTGATGCCGGGCGTCGCCTACCGCTAACCCGACCGACAGGATGACCCTCATGTCCACTGCCGAGCTTTCCCGTTCCACCCCCACGTTCGTGCTGCCCGCGGCGCACATCGCCGGCCAGCCCGTGCGCACGCATACCGACGCGCCCGGTGCACCGATCTTCGACGCATCGACGGGTGCGGCGATCGGCTGGCAGGAATTCGCGACGGCCGCACACGTCGACGCCGCGGTGCGCGCCGA
>NZ_JAAGPB010000052.1:0-30136 GCF_017104585.1 Burkholderia sp. Ac-20392 | reverse complement strand
GCACACGCCGATTTCGGTGCCTTTCTCGGCGGCCAGCTGCTTGAGCCGGATCGCCGCCGACAGCCCGGCGGGGCCGCCGCCGACGATCACGACGTCGTATTCCATCGATTCGCGCGGGCCGTATTGCTCGATGAGGCTTGCGGGGGTCATTGGCGTTCCTCTAACCGTTAGAATGCTTTTATTCGGGAGCGTATTGTCTGCGAAACGAAACGCTTGCCGCAACAGCATGCGGCTAGATTAGCACGATCGTTCTATTTTCGTGCTAGGGTAATGCCGTTCGGGCCGTACTGTCCGTGGCGGCGAAACGACATCGAAAGGGGAAGTGCAAATGGGTCGGTCGATCAATCTGGAAGGCAAGGTTGCGCTGGTCACGGGCGCGTCGAGCGGCCTCGGGCAGCGCTTTGCGCAGGTGCTGTCGCAGGCCGGTGCGAAGGTCGTGCTCGCGAGCCGTCGCGTCGAGCGCCTGAAGGAGCTGCGTGCCGAGATCGAGGCGGCGGGCGGTGCCGCGCACGTCGTGTCGCTCGACGTCACCGACGTCCAGAGCATCAAGGCGGCGGTCGCGCACGCGGAGACGGAAGCCGGTACGATCGACATCCTCGTGAACAATTCGGGCGTGTCGACGATGCAGAAGCTCGTCGACGTGACGCCGGCCGATTTCGAGTTCGTATTCGACACCAACACGCGCGGCGCATTTTTCGTCGCGCAGGAAGTCGCGAAGCGGATGATCATGCGCGCGAACGGAAGCGGCAACGGCAAGCCGCCGTGCCGGATCATCAACATCGCGTCGGTGGCCGGGCTGCGCGTGTTTCCGCAGATCGGCCTGTACGCGATGAGCAAGGCGGCGGTCGTGCAGATGACGCGCGCGATGGCGCTCGAGTGGGGGCGCCACGGGATCAACGTCAACGCGATCTGTCCGGGCTATATCGATACCGAAATCAATCATTACCTGTGGGAAACCGAGCAGGGCCAGAAGCTGCAGTCGATGCTGCCGCGCCGGCGCGTCGGCAAGCCGCAGGATCTCGACGGGCTGTTGTTGCTGCTCGCGGCCGACGAGTCGCAGTTCATCAATGGCTCGATTATCTCCGCCGACGACGGCTTCGGCCTCGCCTGAGCGGATGACATTCAGCAACAAAGAAGACTGCAATGAGTGATTATTCCCCCGTTTTTGAAATGTCGATGCCGATCCGCTGGGGCGACATGGACGCGTTCGGCCATGTGAACAACACGGTCTATTTCCGCTACATGGAGCAGGCACGGATCTCGTGGTTCGAGGAGCTCGGCATCGCCGGCGGCAACGGCGAGGGGCAGGGGCCCGTCATCGTCACGGCGTCGATGGAGTTTCTCAAGCAGCTGCACTATCCGGGCGACGTGATCGCGAGGATGTCGGCTGCGAAACCCGGCCGTAGCAGCTTCGACACGGGTTTCGAGCTGACGCGCGCCGACGATCCGCAGCATGTCTATGCGCGCGGCAACGCGCGCTGCGTGTGGGTCGACTACGCACTCGGCAAGTCGGTGCCGCTGCCCCAGTTGCTGCGCGACACGATCGAGCGCGCGCTCGCGGCGAAGGTCGGCTGAGCATCGAGTCGGCGAGGCCGGGCCGGCGCAAGGTCGCCGGCGGTGCGCCATGCCCGTTGTTTCCCGAATCGGCCGCCATGTGCGGCCGATTGTCATCCGGGCGCCGTCATTTAATGTCCGAGCAGGCGCTGCAGCAGCTCGGGCGTATTGTTGGTCCCGTACTTGCGCATCAGCCGTGCGCGGTAGATGTCGACCGTGCGCGAACTGATGTCGAGCACGCGCCCGATCTGCTTGCTGGTCTTGCCGGTCGCGAGTTGCGCGGCGATCTCGCGCTCGCGCGGGGTCAGTTCGACAGCGACGCGACGCGTCGCGCTCAAATCCTCGAAGGTCCACACGCCCGCCGCAAGCGGCGCGGTGCGGTCGATTGCGCGGCCGGTGACGTGGCACCAGAACAGCTCGCCGTCCGCCCGTTTCATGATTCTGTCATCCGAGTAGATGCCGTTCGCGGCCATCACGCGCGCGATACGCTCGCCGATTCGCTGGAATTCGTCCGTCGACGGGTAGAGCACCTCGTACGATTTTCCGATCAGGTCGGCCCGCGCGCAGCGAAAGATCGACGCGAGCGCGTCGTTGCAGTCCTCGATCACGCGGTCGCGCGACAGGACGAGGCCGAGCGGCGCGAGGAGGAAGGCAGTCTGGTAATCGAGAGCGGGCATGGCGCAGGCAAGCGGAGGCAAACGCTTATGTATTTTTGCGTATTGTGCCGCATCCGCGCCGCATCGTACCCTTTCAGGCATCTCGTGGCGGTTTGCCGCGGTATAAAAACAGCGCGCCTCGACGCAGGCATCGCCGTGCATGCATAGAATGATGCGGCGGGCTTGCGAGCCACGTGGGCGCGTGAACCGGTTTCGCTGGTTTCCATAGAGGAAGGGACAACTGATGAACAAAGTCTATCCAAGCGCGGCTGCCGCGCTGGAAGGGATCGTCCGCGACGGGCAAACCTTCGCGGTGGGCGGCTTCGGCCTGTGCGGGATTCCGGAGGCGCTGATCGCGGCGTTGCGCGATACGGCCGTCAAGGGCATCACCTGCATCAGCAACAACGCGGGCGTCGACGGTTTCGGCCTCGGTCTGCTGCTGGAAACGCGCCAGATCAAGAAGATGATCTCGTCGTACGTCGGCGAGAACAAGGAGTTCGAGCGCCAGTACCTGGCCGGCGAACTCGAACTCGAATTCACGCCGCAAGGCACGCTCGCCGAAAAGCTGCGTGCGGGCGGTGCGGGCATCCCGGCGTTCTTCACGAACACGGGCTACGGCACCGTGATCGCGGAAGGCAAGGAAACGCGCCAGTTCGGCGATCGCCACTACGTGCTCGAGCCGTCGCTGACGGCCGATGTCGCGCTCGTGAAGGCGTGGAAGGCCGACAAGTCCGGCAACCTGGTTTTTCGCCGCACCGCGCGCAACTTCAACCCGATGTGCGCGATGGCCGGCAAGATCACCGTCGCCGAGGTCGAGGAGATCGTCGAGAACGGCGCGCTCGATCCGGACCACATCCACACGCCGGGGATTTTCGTGCAGCGCATCGTGCTGAACGCGACGCCCGAAAAACGCATCGAACAACGCGTCGTACGCGCGAAAGGAGACTGACATGGCCTGGAATCGTGACCAGATGGCCGCGCGCGCGGCGAAAGAACTGCAGGACGGTTTCTACGTGAATCTCGGCATCGGCCTGCCGACGCTCGTTGCGAACCACGTGCCGGAAGGCGTCGAGGTGTGGCTGCAGTCGGAGAACGGCCTGCTCGGCATCGGCCCGTCGCCGACCGAAGACGAAGTCGACGCCGATCTCATCAACGCCGGCAAGCAGACCGTCACGACGCTGCCGGGCTCGTCGATCTTCTCGTCGGCCGATTCGTTCGCGATGATCCGCGGCGGCCACATCAACCTGGCGATTCTCGGCGCGATGCAGGTCAGCAAGCAGGGCGACCTCGCGAACTGGATGATCCCCGGCAAGATGATCAAGGGGATGGGCGGCGCGATGGATCTCGTCGCCGGCGTGAAGCGCGTCGTCGTGCTGATGGAGCATGTCGCGAAGGGCGACCAGCACAAGATCCTCGAGGAATGCAACCTGCCGCTGACGGGCGTCGGCGTGGTCGACCTGATCATCACCGATCTCGGCGTGATCGAAGTGACGCCGTCCGGCCTGAAGGTTCTTGAACTCGCCGACGGCGTGAGCGCCGACGAGATCCAGGCAAAGACGGGCGCGCCGCTCGACATCAGCGCGGTCGCATAAGGTTCCGCGCGTCAGCGCGGCTTCGACGCCCCGCATGCCGGCCGACGGCATGCGGGGCGTTTGTCATTGCGTACGTCAGGCCGATTGTCGGGTGCCCGATGAGCGGACCCGTGCGGCTGAAGCGGTTTACAATCGTTTGCATCGGGCGTCGCAAGCGTTGCCCTGCGCGTCGCCCCCGTTCGACAGGATGCCAACGATGCCAACGACCCCAGCGAATTCCCAGGTTCCTCGCCAGCGGCGCGTGCAGTGTGCGAGCGCTGCCGGCCTTCACCACGTCGCCTATACCGAGTGGGGCGATCCCGCCAACCCGCGCGTGCTGGTCTGCGTGCATGGCCTGACCCGTTCCGGGCGCGATTTCGACCGGCTCGCGGCTGCGCTGTCCGATACGTATCGCGTCGTCTGCCCCGATGTCGTCGGGCGCGGCCAGTCGGGCTGGCTGGCTGATCCGCGGCTTTATGCGATCCCGCAATACGTGGCCGACATGGTGACGCTGATTGCGCGGCTCGATGTCGAATCGGTCGACTGGTTCGGCACGTCGATGGGCGGGTTGATCGGCATGGCGTTCGCGGGGCTGCCCGGTTCGCCGCTGCGCCGGATGATCGTCAACGACGTCGGCCCGCGCATCGAGCCCGATTCGCTGACGCGCATTGGCGAATATCTCGGCGTGCAGCCGCGCTTTGTGACCCAGCAGGAGGGCATCGACTATCTGACGTCGCTGTCGCTGCCGTTCGGTGCGCTGACCGCAGACGAGTGGCGCGAGATCAACGGGCCGCTGCTGCGCGAACTGCCTGAAGGTGGCTGGACGATTCGCTACGATCCGCGCATCGCCGAACCGTTCAAGGCGACGACGCCCGAATTGGCGGCGCTCGGCGAGGCCGCGCTGTGGCATGCGATCGAGACGACGAACGCATCGCTGCTCGTCGTGCGTGGCGAGGCGTCGGACCTGCTGTCGCGCGAAACGGTGGCCGACATGGTGCGTCGCGGCCGGCATGTGACGCATGCCGAGATTCCGGGGGCGGGCCACGCGCCGGCGTTCATCGACGCAAGCCAGATCGCCCTCGCGCGGCGGTTTTTCGTCGAAGGCGGCGCATAAACGCGTCATAATATGCGGTTCGGCGGCACGCGGGCCGTGCCGCCGCCCGATTTCTCACCCATTCACGACCGGAACATTCCATGGCAGTCATTCGTCACCACGTCGGGGCCCGTCTCTCCGAAACCGCGATCCACAACGGTACCGTGTATCTGGCCGGCCAGATCGCCGAAGACACCACGCAGGACATCAAGGGCCAGACGCGCGAAGTGCTCGGCCACATCGATCGCCTGCTCGCCGAAGCGAACAGCGACAAGGCGCATCTGCTGTCGGTGCAGATCTACATCTCGGATCTGGCGAACTTCGAAGGCATGAATGCGGAGTGGGACGCATGGGTCGCGCACGGCAACACGCCGCCGCGTGCCACCGTCGAGGCGAAGCTCGCGGATCCGGCGCTGCTCGTCGAGATCGTGGTCGTTGCTGCGCAGCGGAGCTGAACGTAACCCGACGATGATCGCATTTCGCCAGGCCGAGCAATGACCGAGTCCGTTTCCGCTTCCCCCGTCGCGGCGCCGTCGTTCGACGACGTGCTCGCGTTCGTGCGCGAGCGGGCCGGCGACGTGCGCCTGTCGTCGGGCGAGCTGCTCGCCGATCACTCGGCGGGCACGGCGTCGATCATGCGCACGCTGAACGTCGATCCGCCTGCGGTGCAGGCGGCCGCGCTGTTCGTGTTGACGCCGCACCTGAGCAACCCCGAGCGCGAACTCGCCGAGCGTTTCGGCGACGAAGTGGCGCGGCTGGTGTCCGACGTGCGCAAGCTGTTGCGACTCGGTACCGTCAGCCTGCGTGCCGCGCAGAACGCGGTGCCCGATGCGGGGCGCGACGCGGCGGAAGAGCGGCGTACGCAGATCGAGGCGCTGCGCAAGATGTTGCTTGCGTTTGCGCAAGACATCCGCGTGGTGCTGATCCGGCTCGCGTCGCGCTTGCAGTCGCTGCGCTACTACGCGGCCGCGAAGATCGACCCGCCGCCCGACGTCGCGCGCGAGACGCTCGAGATCTACGCGCCGCTCGCGAACCGTCTCGGCATCTGGCAATTGAAGTGGGAGCTCGAGGATCTCGCGTTCCGCTTCGAGGATCCCGTCACCTACAAGCGGATCGCGAAGCTGCTCGACGAGAAGCGCATCGAGCGCGAAGCGTACGTCACGCAGGCGATCGACCGCTTGCAGCAGGAACTGGCGGACGCGCACATCCAGGCGGACGTGAGCGGCCGGCCGAAGCATATCTATAGCATCTGGCGCAAGATGCGCGGCAAGGAGCTCGACTTCTCCGAGCTGTACGACGTGCGCGCGTTTCGCGTGATCGTGCCGGACATCAAGGATTGCTACGCGGTGCTCGGCATCGTGCATCACCTGTGGCAGCCGGTGCCGAAGGAATTCGACGACTACATCTCGCGGCCGAAGCCGAACGGCTACAAGTCGCTGCACACGGTCGTGATCGGCGACGACGGCCGCGCGTTCGAAGTGCAGATCCGCACGCAGGAGATGCACCGTTTCGCCGAGTACGGCGTCGCCGCGCACTGGCGCTACAAGGAAGCCGGCGCGCGCGGCTACGGCGGCCAGTTCTCGGCGAGCGACAAGTACGACGAGAAGATTGCCTGGCTGCGCCAGCTGCTCGCGTGGAAGGACGACGTCGAGGACGGCGCGGAAAAGTCGGGTGACAAGGCGTGGGCGCAATTGCGCGAGACGTCGCTCGACGACGACCACATCTACGTGCTGACGCCGCAGGCGCGCGTGATCGCGTTGCCGCAGGGCGCGACGCCGGTCGATTTTGCGTACCACCTGCACAGCGAACTGGGTCATCGCTGCCGTGGTGCGCGCGTCGACGGCGCGATGGTGCCGCTCAATACGCCGCTCGCCAACGGCCAGACGGTCGAGATCGTCGCGGTGAAGGAGGGCGGGCCGTCGCGCGACTGGTTGAATCTGCAGCTCGGCTATATGAAGAGCCCGCGCGCGCGTCAGAAGGTGCGTGCGTGGTTCAACTCGATCGAGCAGGAAGAAAACGTCTCGCATGGCCGCGCGCTCGTCGAAAAGACGTTGCAACGCGAGGGCAAGACGTCGGTCAACCTGGATAACCTCGCCGCGAAGCTCGGCTTCAAGTCGCCCGAGGAACTGTTCTCGGTCGTCGGCAAGGAAGAGTTCAGCCTGCGCAATGTCGAGCACGCGCTGTCCGATGCGCCGCCGCCCGAACCGGCGCCCGAGGCGCCGGCCGATTTCGAGAAGCGCAGCAGCGGCGCCAGCGTCGCGCACGGCGCGTCAACCGGCGTGCTGGTCGTGGGCGTCGACGCACTGCTGACCCAACTCGCGCGCTGCTGCCGTCCGGCGCCGCCCGATCCGATCAGCGGTTTCGTCACGCGCGGCAAGGGGATGTCGATCCACCGCACCGATTGCCCGACGTTCCGACGGATGGTCGAGCGCGCGCCGGAGCGCGTGCTGCAGACGACCTGGTCGGCCGACGTGCTCGGCGGGCGCGGTGCGTCTGTCTATCCGGTCGACCTGATGATCGAGGCGAGCGATCGGCAAGGGTTGCTGCGCGACATCTCCGAAGTGTTCGCGCGCGAGAAGATGAATGTGGTGGGCGTGAAGACGCAGAGCCGCCGCAATGCGGCATTCATGCAGTTCACGGTCGAGGTGTCGAACTCGGCGCAGGTGCAGCGTGCGTGCACGTTGCTCGGCGAGGTACAGGGCGTCGTGCGGGCGGGGCGGAAGGCGTGATGTGGGGTTCGAACACCGTTATTTTGCTGCGACCGCATAAAAATACTTGCCAAGCGGGTAACGGCTCCATATAATCTTAGCTTCACTAGGCTCGTAGCTCAGCTGGTTAGAGCACCACCTTGACATGGTGGGGGTCGTTGGTTCGAGTCCAATCGAGCCTACCAACGAATTGAGAATGCCCGGCTTCCGGGTGTTCGATGCAGCAAATAACTCAACGCGAACAAGGCGAATACGGTTATGACACCGCGAACGTTGACCGAAACCTTTTCGGAGCGACGCTAGTCGAGGAACCCTTTCGCCCTTTCAGTTTGAGTGAAGTATCGAATGCGGCCCCTCGAAAGCGGGGCCGCATTTTTTTTGTCGCGAAATTTTCCCGCGTGATTTTTATATCGCGTACCTGGTCTGCCGCCCACTGTCGGCATCACGGAGATTGCTATGGTTTCGATACGCTTGCCTGACGGCTCAGTTCGACAATACGAGCATCCGGTGACAGTTGCCGAGGTTGCAGCCTCGATCGGTCCCGGCCTTGCGAAGGCTGCGCTTGGTGGCAAGCTCGATGGCGAGCTCGTCGATACGTCGGCCGTGATCGACCGCGACGCGTCGCTCGCGATCGTGACCGACAAGGACGCCGACGGCCTCGACATCATCCGTCACTCGACGGCGCACTTGCTCGCGTACGCGGTGAAGGAACTGTATCCGGACGCGCAGGTGACGATCGGCCCGGTGATCGACAACGGCTTCTATTACGACTTCTCGTACAACCGCCCGTTTACGCCCGAAGATCTGGAGAAGATCGAAAAGCGCATGCAGGAGCTCGTGAAGAAGGACGAGCCCGTGACGCGCCGTGTCGTGTCGCGTGACGAAGCGGCGGGCTACTTCCGCAGCATCGGCGAGAAGTACAAGGCCGAGATCATCGAATCGATTCCGCAAAGCGACGAAATCAAGCTGTATTCGCACGGCGGCTTTACCGATCTGTGCCGTGGCCCGCACGTGCCGTCCACCGGCAAACTGAAGGTCTTCAAGCTGATGAAGGTCGCGGGTGCGTACTGGCGCGGCGATTCGAAGAACGAGCAGCTGCAGCGTATCTATGGCACGGCCTGGACGAAGAAGGAAGACCAGGATCAGTACCTGCACATGCTCGAGGAAGCGGAAAAGCGCGACCACCGCAAGCTCGGCAAGCAGCTCGACCTGTTCCACATGCAGGAAGAGTCGCCGGGCATGGTGTTCTGGCATCCGAAGGGCTGGGCGCTGTGGCAGCAGGTCGAACAGTACATGCGCCGCCGCGTGAACGAAGCCGGCTACCTCGAGATCAAGACGCCGATGATCATGGACCGTTCGCTGTGGGAAGCGTCGGGCCACTGGCAGAACTACCGCGAGAACATGTTCACGACGGAGTCGGAGAAGCGCGACTACGCGATCAAGCCGATGAACTGCCCGGGCCACGTCCAGGTGTTCAAGCACGGCCTGCGTTCGTACCGCGACCTGCCGCTGCGTTACGCGGAATTCGGTTCGTGCCACCGCAACGAGGCATCGGGCGCGCTGCACGGCCTGATGCGCGTGCGCGGCTTCGTGCAGGACGATGCGCACATCTTCTGTACGGAAGACCAGTTCATCTCGGAATCGATCGCCTTCAACACGCTGGCAATGAGCGTGTACAAGGACTTCGGTTTCGATCACATCGACATCAAGCTGTCGCTGCGCCCGGAGCAACGCGCGGGTACGGACGAAACGTGGGATCGCGCCGAGCAGGGCTTGCGCGACGCGCTGACGGCCTGCGGCCTGACGTGGGAAGAGCTGCCGGGTGAGGGTGCGTTTTACGGTCCGAAGATCGAGTACCACATCAAGGATGCGCTCGGCCGTTCGTGGCAGTGCGGCACGCTGCAGCTCGACATGGTGCTGCCGGAGCGTCTCGGCGCCGAGTATGTCGCGGATGACAGCAGCCGCCGTCGCCCGGTGATGCTGCACCGTGCAATCGTCGGTTCGATGGAGCGTTTCCTTGGCATTTTGATCGAGCACCATGCTGGTGCGATGCCGTCCTGGCTCGCGCCGTTCCAGGCAGTTGTGCTCAATATCGCCGAAAGTCAGGCCGAATATGCGCAATCTCTGGCCCAATCGTTGCAAAAACAAGGGGTTAGAGTGACGGCCGATTTGCGCAATGAGAAGATTAGCTATAAAATACGCGAGCACACGCTGGAAAAGGTGCCTTATCTCCTCGTCGTGGGGGATAAGGAGCGTGATGCGCAAACGGTAGCCGTGCGTGCCCGTGGCGGCGTCGATCTTGGCGTGATGCCGGTCGAAGCCTTCGTTGAGCGTCTGCAGGAAGACCTGCGCTCGTTCAAGTAACCGCCCTGGCAGCGCGGCTCGTTTTTTTAATTTTTAGAGGAAACGTAACATCGCTACTGATAAGTCGTCGCATCGCATCAACGGTGAAATCACTGCGCCGGAAGTGCGTCTGGTCGGGATCGAGAACGAACCGCTCGGTATCGTAAAACTCGCTGATGCTTTCCGTAAATCGGAAGAACTGGATGTTGACCTGGTGGAAATCGCGCCGCAAGCGGTTCCCCCGGTTTGCCGTCTGATGGATTACGGCAAGTTCAAGTACCAGGAATCGAAGAAGCAGCACGAAGCGAAGCTGAAGCAGAAGGTCATCCAGGTCAAGGAAGTCAAGTTCCGCCCGGGTACCGATGACGGGGATTACAACGTCAAGCTCCGCAATCTCGTGCGCTTCCTCGAAGAGGGCGACAAGACGAAGATCACGTTGCGTTTCCGCGGCCGTGAAATGGCTCACCAGGAAATCGGTATGCGGATGCTTGAGCGTCTGCGCACGGATCTCGAGGAAGTCGGCCAGGTTGAGCAGATGCCGAAGATGGAAGGGCGCCAGATGATCATGGTGCTCTCGCCGAAGAAAAAGAAGTAACGGGCCCGCGCGCTTCGCGCGCAGGTTCGCAGTGGTTCGGCGCGTTGCCCGGTCAGGGCGGCGTGCCAACAATGACGGCGGCTGCGCAAGCGGTTCGCCGTACACAAGTGGACTGGGTTTCGAAGGGCGGGTCAAGGGCGCAAGCCAACCGCACACCCATCGCCATCTAATAAACTGGAGTTGTTCGTCATGCCTAAGATGAAGACCAAGAAGAGTGCTGCAAAGCGCTTCGTGGTGCGTCCGGGCGGTACCGTCAAGCGCGGTCAAGCCTTCAAGCGTCACATCCTGACCAAGAAAACCACGAAGAACAAGCGTCACCTGCGCGGCGCAACGGCAGTTCATGATTCCGATCTGAACTCCGTCCGCGCGATGCTGCCGTTCGCGTAACCCCTAACTGATACTCTAAGGAGAGAAACATGCCTCGAGTCAAACGTGGGGTAACCGCACGGGCCCGCCACAAGAAGATCATCAACCTGGCCAAGGGTTATCGCGGCCGCCGCAATAACGTCTACCGCATCGCCAAGCAGGCGGTGATGCGCGCTGGTCAGTACGCGTACCGCGATCGCCGCAACAAGAAGCGTGTGTTCCGCGCACTGTGGATCACGCGTATCAACGCGGCAGTTCGCCAGCACGACATGACCTACAGCGTGTTCATCAACGGCCTGAAGAAGGCGTCGATCGAACTCGACCGTAAGGTTCTGGCCGACATGGCGGTGTTCGACAAGGCTGCTTTTGCTGCGATCGTCAAGCAGGTGAAAGCCGCCGTTGCAGCCTAATTGAGAAATTAGCACTGCGTGGTTAGTTGCAGCGAGGTTCCGGTAGTCTCGGCCGCTGCAGCGAAAACGGGGCTCTTCCGAGCCCCTTTTTTGTTTGGTGGGCGATTTCGCTCGCCAAGACCGAATGACGTTGGAAATGATGGGATCTATGGATCTGGACCAGATTGTCGCCGACGCGCAGCAGTCCTTCGAACAGGCTGCCGACATCACCACGCTCGAAAACGAGAAAGCACGATTTCTCGGCAAATCGGGTGCGCTGACCGAGTTGCTGAAGGGCCTCGGCAAGCTCGATCCCGAAGCACGCAAGACCGAAGGCGCACGCATCAACGTCGCGAAGCAGCAGGTTGAAGCTGCGCTGACCGCACGCCGTCAGGCACTGGCCGACGCGTTGCTGAATCAGCGCCTCACTGCCGAAGCGATCGACGTGACGTTGCCGGGTCGCGGCGCCGGTGCAGGCAGCCTGCATCCCGTGATGCGCACGTGGGAGCGTGTCGAACAGATTTTCGGCTCGATCGGCTTCGATGTGGCCGACGGCCCCGAAATCGAGACCGACTGGTACAACTTCACGTCGCTGAACAGCCCGGAGAACCATCCGGCGCGTTCGATGCAGGACACCTTCTACGTCGAAGGCAAGGACGCCGACGGCCGCCAGCTGCTGCTGCGCACGCACACGAGCCCGATGCAGGTGCGTTACGCGCGCATGAACCGTCCGCCGATCAAGGTGATCGCGCCGGGCCGCACGTATCGCGTCGACAGCGATGCGACCCACTCGCCGATGTTCAATCAGGTCGAGGGGCTGTGGATCGACGAAAACATCAGCTTCGCCGACCTCAAGGGCGTCTATACCGACTTCCTGAAAAAATTCTTCGAGCGCGACGACATCCTCGTGCGCTTCCGTCCGTCGTATTTCCCGTTCACGGAACCGTCGGCCGAGATCGACATGATGTTCGAGCAAGGCAAGAACGCCGGCAAGTGGCTCGAGATCTCCGGTTCGGGGCAGGTGCATCCGACCGTGATTCGCAACATGGGCCTCGATCCCGAGCGCTACATCGGCTTTGCGTTCGGCAGCGGCCTTGAGCGCCTGACGATGCTGCGTTACGGCGTCCAGGATCTCCGGCTGTTCTTCGAGAACGACCTGCGTTTCCTGCGCCAGTTCGCGTAACGCCGCGCGCCGCGCCGACCTGTGCCCGTGCACGCCCCGATGGACGATCCGACGGGGCCCGGGCGTCGATCTAACCTGTTTCGAACGTAGACATCCATGCAATTCCCTGAATCCTGGTTGAGAACCTTTGTCGACCCGCAGCTGACGACCGACGAACTGTCGCACGCGCTGACGATGGCGGGGCTCGAAGTCGAATCGCTGAGCAAGGCTGCGCCGCCGACGTCTAAGATCGTCGTCGGCCGCGTGCTCGAAGTCGTCAAGCATCCGGATGCGGACAAGCTCAATGTCTGCCAGGTCGACGCCGGCACCGGCGCGACGCTGAATATCGTCTGTGGCGCACCGAACGTCGCGCCCGGCATCAAGGTACCGGTCGCGCTGGTCGGCGCGGAACTGCCGCCGGCAGAAGAGGGCGGCAAGCCGTTCGCGATCAAGCTGTCGAAGCTGCGCGGCGTGGAGAGCCAGGGGATGCTGTGCTCGGCACGCGAGCTGAAGCTGTCCGAGGATCACAGCGGCCTGCTGGTGCTGCCGGAAGACACGCCGGTCGGCCAGGACATCCGCGAGACGCTCAATCTCGACGACACGATCTTCGAAATCAAGCTGACGCCGAACAAGGCCGACTGCCTGTCCGTGTTCGGCATCGCACGCGAGACGTCTGCGATCACCGGCGCGCCGCTGACGCCGGTCGACATTCGCCCGGTGCGCGTCGAGCTCGACGAGACGCTGCCGGTGCGCATTGCCGCGCCCGATCTGTGCGGCCGCTTCTCGGGTCGCGTGATCCGCGGCGTGAACGCGCATGCGAAGACCCCGCAGTGGATGGTCGAGCGCCTCGGGCGTTCGGGCCAGCGCAGCGTGTCGGCGCTCGTCGACATCTCGAACTACGTGATGTTCGAGCTCGGCCGCCCGTCGCACGTGTTCGATCTCGACAAGATCCACGGCGGTATCGAGGTGCGCTGGGGCAAGCGCGGCGAATCGCTGAAGCTGCTCAACGGCAACACGGTCGAACTCGACGAAACGGTCGGCGTGATTTCGGACGACCGTCAGGTTGAAAGCCTGGCCGGCATCATGGGCGGCGACAGCACGGCCGTCACGCTCGATACGACCAACATCTACCTGGAAGCCGCATTCTGGTGGCCGGACAGCATCCGCGGCCGTGCGCGCAAGTACAACTTCTCGACCGATGCGGCTCATCGCTTCGAGCGCGGCGTCGACTACGCGACGACCGTCGAGCACGTCGAACGCATCACGCAACTGATTCTCGAAATCTGCGGCGGCAAGGCCGGCCCGGTCGACGATCAGTCCGTGAACCTGCCGCAGCGCGCACCGGTGAAGATGCGCGTATCGCGCGCGAACCGCATCATCGGCGTGCAGATCGGCGCCGACGAGATCGCCAGCATCTTCACGCGCCTCGGCCTGCCGTTCGAGCGTGAAGACGATGCGTTCCTCGTCACGCCGCCGTCGCATCGCTTCGACATCGAGATCGAGGAAGACCTGATCGAGGAAGTGGCGCGCATCTATGGCTTCGAGAAGATCCCGGCGCGTCCGCCGGTCGCGACGAGCGAAATGCGCGCGACCAACGAAACGCGGCGCTCGATCCACGACATCCGTCACGCGCTCGCTGCGCGCGACTACGCGGAAACCGTCAACTTCAGCTTCGTCGATGCGGAGTGGGAGCAGGATTTCGCGGGCAACGACCAGCCGATCCGTCTGCTGAACCCGATCGCGAGCCAGCTGTCGGTGATGCGCACGACGCTGTTCGGCAGCCTGATTTCCGTGCTGCGCCACAACCTGAACCGTCGCGCGGATCGTGTGCGCCTGTTCGAAGCTGGCCGCGTGTTCCTCACCGATGCGGCGGCGAAGGCCGGTGAGCTGACGGTCGAGGGCTACGTTCAGCCGAAGCGCGTCGGTGCGCTTGCCTATGGTCCGGCACTCGACGAGCAGTGGGGCGCGGAGACCCGCCCGGTCGATTTCTTCGACGTGAAGGGCGATCTCGAGGCGCTGCTCGCGCCTGCGGCCGCACGCTTCGTGAAGGCAGAGCATCCGGCCCTCCATCCGGGCCGCAGCGCGCGCATCGAAGTCGATGGCCGTGCGGTCGGCTGGATCGGCGAACTGCACCCGCGCCTGATGCAGAAGTACGAGCTGCCGCACGCACCGGTGATGTTCGAGGTCGACGCGGATGCGCTGATTGCGCGTGCGTTGCCCGCGCCGACCGACGTGTCGAAATTCCCGCCGGTTCGTCGCGATATCGCGGTGGTCGTCGATCAGGCGGTCGAGGTTCAGGCACTTTTCGACGAAATGAAGAAGGCGCTCGCCGAAGAGGCCTGCCGATTCGTTCAGAAGGTTGTACTCTTCGACGAATTTCGTGCAAAATCAAATACTTCCGGTGGTCTTGCCGCGCACGAGAAGAGCCTTGCCTTCCGTGTGACGCTGCAGGACGCGGCTGGCACGCTACAGGACGAGGTCGTCGATCAGGCGATCCAGACGCTGGTCGAGCGGATGGCTCGTGCTGGTGCGCGTCTGCGCGGCTAAGGAGGAGGTCCGCCCGCTCGCGGGCGGCCTTTTCCGATCGTAAGTTTTGATTTAACGCGCTGTATGGCAGATATGAACGACATGACCTCGAGTGAATTCGAAGCCCTCCTGACGGCGCAACGCAGCGCCATGAACCGCGACGCTTCGGCGCCGGCGTCCACCGAGACGCCCACGCTGACGAAGGCGGAACTGGCGGAGCTGCTGTTCGACAGCGTTGGGCTGAACAAGCGTGAAGCGAAGGACATGGTCGAGGCGTTTTTCGAGGTGATTCGCGACGCGCTCGAAAACGGCGAAAGCGTCAAGCTGTCGGGGTTCGGCAATTTCCAGCTGCGCGACAAGCCGCAGCGCCCGGGCCGCAATCCGAAGACGGGCGAGGCGATTCCGATCGCGGCCCGCCGGGTGGTAACCTTCCACGCGAGCCAGAAGCTGAAGGCGCTGGTCGAAAACGGCGCGGAGTAAGCCCCGCGCGCTGACGTCTCCGCGCGGCCGCCGCGCACCCTTTACCGACGGTTAACCGACGATGACCACTACGGTTGAGAAAGTCGTCTTGCCTCCGATTCCCGCGAAGCGCTACTTCACGATCGGTGAAGTCAGTGAACTGTGCGGGGTCAAGCCGCATGTGCTGCGTTATTGGGAACAGGAATTTACTCAACTGCGGCCGGTGAAGCGGCGTGGCAATCGTCGGTATTACCAGCACCACGAAGTGCTGCTGATCCGGCGGATTCGCGAGTTGCTGTACGAGCAGGGATTCACGATCAACGGCGCGCGCAACCGACTCGATTCGCCGGCGGGCGAGCGGGCCGCGGCGGCACCCGTCGAGCCGGAGGCGCCAGCCACCGATGATGCACGCGCACCGGGCAAGCCGGGCGCAACCGTCGACGTCATTGCATTGCGGCAGGCGCTGCTCGACGTGATCGACGGACTGAAGCACGACTGAGCGCGAAGCGCGAAAGATGAAATGAAAAGCCCGGTTGGCGACCTGCCACCGGGCTTTTTTCATGCGTGTCGTGTGCGCTTCAGCGTGAGGCGAGCGGGTTCTTCTGCCCCATGTCGACGACCAGCGTGCCGTCCGGCAGCATCCGCACCGAGCCTTGCGCGACCTGGCTGCGGTAGCCGTACAGGTCGAAACGCATCGGGCCGGCCTCGGCCGAATTCCGGATCAGCGCGCGCACGTTCAGTTCGAGCACGTTGAACATCTTCATGTCGCCGCCTTCCATCCACATGTAGCTCGGTGCATCGATCTGCGGCCGTTGCGGCGCGGGCGCGCCTGCCATGCGCCTGAACGTGAGGCGCAGCCCGTCGCGTTCGACCGTTGCCTGTCCGAGCTTGCCGTTCAGCACGGGTGGCGGGAACACGGTGTACTGGTCGAGCACGAGCGTGTCGCCACGCAGTTCCGCGCCGCGCCGCTGCAACGGCGTCAGCGAAGCGAGTTCGATGCCGAGCGACCGCAGCAGCTTCGCCTGCGGGATGCCGAGCACCGATACCTGGGACGGCTTGAACGCGAGATGCCGGTCGTCGAGCACGGACAGCGTGCCCTTCATGTCGGTCGGCAGCCAGACCCCTGGTACGTGATTCCACAGCTTGATGCCGCCCTGGACGCGCAGGTTCGTGCCGTCCGCGCTCAGTTGCAGGTCGTTGAGCGAGCGCGGCGCGTAGTCGAGCAGATAATTGTTGAAGAGCGCGGACATCGCCTTCCACGACTCGACGACCGTGCCGCCGAGAATGCGAATGTCGTACTGGTTCGGATCGTCGAGATCGACGGGTTCGCCGGGCCGCTTCGAGACGAGTTCCACGTCGAGATCCTCGACGTGAAAGCCGATATCCCCGGACAGGTTGAAGTCGACGTTACGCAGATGGATCGTCGGGTTGCGGTTCGACACGTGCCGTTCGTTGAACGGCGTGGTCGACGTGCGCCGAATCGCGACCTTCTGCATGCCGGGGTGAACGGTGTTCGCCGCGAGTGCGTAGGCTTCCCAGTGCTGGCGTATGTCGCGCAGCGCGTTCTGTTGCGCGGCGAGGAAGCTGTCGTTCAGGCGCGCGGCCGCGTTGCCGAGCAGCGCACCGCTGGCCGGGCCCGCGTACGAGGGCATCCGGATCGCCATCGCGCCGCTTTCGTCGAAATTGAAGTAGCCGGCCGAGACCTGGTCGCGATAGTGATACAGGTCGAACACGAAAGTCTGGTCGCGCTTCGTGGCATCTACCGGGCCGATCAGGATGTCCGCGTTCATCGGCATCGAGCGCATGAACTTCACGTCGCCGCCGCGAATGTACATCGCTTGCTGCGGTGCATTCGCGGGCATCGCAAAGCCGGC
The DNA here is from genome assembly GCF_017104585.1 of Burkholderia sp. Ac-20392. Classification (NCBI taxonomy): domain Bacteria; kingdom Pseudomonadati; phylum Pseudomonadota; class Betaproteobacteria; order Burkholderiales; family Burkholderiaceae; genus Burkholderia; species Burkholderia sp. Ac-20392. Next base: position 12,840 of record NZ_JAAGPB010000052.1, on the reverse strand, counting down.
ATGCGTGCCGTCGTCGAGCTTCAGGTCGAGGCCGGCCGGCGTCACGCGCAGCGCGGTGATCGTGAGCTTCAGGCGCGGCGGCGGCATCAGCTTGTCGACCGACATCACGAGATCGTCGCCGGCGAGCTGCGCAATCGGCGTCTGGACTTTCAGCAGATCGGCCATCTTCACGTTGGCCGCGCGCATCACCGGCTGCGCGTTGATGCCCGAGACGCGCACACCCGTCGGATGGAACACGAGCTGGCTGCCGTCACGGATCGCGAGCGTGCCGGTCAGCGAGAACGGCACCCAGCCGTCGCGCTGCATCTCGCCTTGCAGGTGGATCACGCCGTCGCCGGCCGACACGGCGAGCTTGCGCAGCGGGGCATTGCGGTAGCCGAAGATGTACGTGTTGAAGAGGGCGGTCAGCTTGGCGTTGTCGAGCGTGACCGTGCCTTCATGCACGTCGATCTGGAAACTGGTCGGATCGTCGAACACGATCGGCGCGCCGGCCTGCGTCGGCACGAGCGTGGCAGACAACTGATGGATGAAGAAGCCGAGGTTGTTGACGATGCGGAAATCGACGTCGCGCAGGAACGTCATCGCGCCGTTCTGGCCCGAGTCGCGCAGCGTGAACGGGCGCGGTTGCGTGAGGCTCATCGATGCGAGCGACGGCACGGTGCGTGCGACCTGCTGCTCGCGGGCGAGGCGTTCGGCCTTGGTGCGCTCGATCTTCGTCGACGCGATCGACGTGTTGCCGTCACGCTGCGCGGACGACTCTGCGCAACCGGCACACAGCAGCGCGAGCGCCAGTACGCCGCAGCCGAACACGCGGGACGTCGTGGGCGAGATAGGACGGGCCGCGCGGGGCGGGCCTGAAATCCAGTCGAAAATTGCCAAAGGCGAGCGATGGCCGCGCCGGACCGCATTCCGCATCGTCTGTCTCCATGTCTTGTCGTGATCGACGGCGGCGCGCGCCACTGCACGGCGCAAGCGTCGATGCCGTGCAGTGTGGCATAGCGCGCTAGAGCGGCGTTACCAAACAACGGGCGCCCGGGTGGGGCGAGCCGGCGGGCTGCGGGACAACGGATTCGGGGTGGTCGGACGGCCGGATCAAACGGTCGTTTGGTTTGCGCGATTCGTCATCGGCGGGTGTTGCTGCGTCCGGGCAAACCCGCTCCAGCCTTGGCCGGTGCGGGTTTCGCCGGATGCGAGTTGTACCGGCGCGGCGATTGTAGCGCGGATGCGATCCGGCCCCGTCGCAGCGGTCTGCGGGTCGATCAGACCAGCATGTGCTGCCGGATTGCGTTCAGCGTCGCCTGGTCGAGTTGCAGGCCGTTCGCGATATACGACGTCATCGAGCCGTACGACGCGGTGACCTGATCGAAGGCCGCCTGCAGATAGTCGGTATGTGCGCCTTGCAGCGCGGTCATCATGTCTGCCGCATTTTGCCCGCCGGCCTTTTGTGCCTGGGCGACCGACGCGGCGATTTCCGATGCGCTATAGGCGTTGGTCAGCAGATAGTCGGCGAGTATCGTCTGCTCGGACGCACCGAGGATCGTGTGCAGGATCGCGGTTGCCCAGCCGGTGCGATCCTTGCCGGCCGTGCAGTGGAACACCAGGTTTTCGCCAGTGGCAGCGAAGCCGGTGAAGAGCGCGTGATAGCTGGCATGCGCGGTGTCCGACGTGACGAACGCGCGGTACATGCTCAGCATGAATGCCGTCGCGGTAGCGCCGGTGGTCGGGATCGGATCAATGCTGGCGGCCCCGAGCACGTTGAGGTTTTGCCAGGCGGCGCCGGCCAGCGGCACATCCGGCTGCGTCTTGATCTCGGCGGGCGTGCGCAGGTCGCAGACCTGTTTGATGCCGAGCGTGCCGACGGTGGCGACATCCGCGACCGACAACGCGAGCGCGGATGACCGATAGATCACGCCTTTTTTCATCTTCGCGCCGTTCGTCGTCAGGTAGCCGGTTCCGTCCGGCCCGGCCGTGTCGCGAAAATTCGATGCGGAACTCAGCCGCGGTGTCGTGACTGGCGCGACCGAAATCGAGTCGCCCCCGCATGCGGACAGAAGCGATGCGCTTCCCAGCGCCACGCCTATCGTGCCGGCGCCCAGCCGGAGAAAATGTCGACGGGAAATTTCGTTTTTCTGATGCATTCAATGCCCTGTGTCGGAGACGGTTGCAAGAGGTCGCGACTGCGGTGGTGACCGAAGCCGCCTCCTGTATCACGCGCGACGCGGCATAGCCGGGGCGGGCCGGATCGATCGGCATGCAGTCGGACGGTTCGCCCGTGCGCATTGATCTCGCGCCGGGTAACCGCACGGTAGCGATTTGCGGCGAACCGGCCATCGTCCTTTTCGATTAGGTCGGCATGCGGGTTGCCGGTGTCGGTTGCGCGTTGTCGACAGGTAGGATCGGCGGCAGCGGCGAGGTAAGATCGACGTCAGTGGCTGTATCGACCAAAGCACAGTAGCCATCACGGGGAAGCGTCATGGATCTCAAGGAAGTCGACGTATTGGGTGCGGGCGTGGGCGATCACTGGTACTACGCGTCGAAGGCGAGTGCGATCCGTCGGTTCCTGGGGGTGCCAGGCGCGAACCGGATACTCGATGTCGGCGCAGGCTCCGGCTTCTTCTCGAAGCACTTGCTGGAGCGCACACAGGCGACGGAGGCGTGGTGTGTCGATACGAGCTACGCCGACGATACTGACGGCGAGGCGTCCGGCAAGCCCATCCACTTTCGGCGATCCGTTGATCGATTCGATGCCGATCTCGTGTTGCTGATGGACGTGCTCGAGCATGTCGACGACGACGTCGGTCTGCTCATGCAGTACGTAAAGGGCGCGCCTTCGGGCAGCCGGTTCCTGATCACGGTTCCCGCGTTCCAGTTCCTCTGGAGCGGTCATGACGATTTTCTCGAGCACAAGCGCCGATATACGCTCGGCAGTCTCGAGGACGTGGTGCGTCGCGCGGGGCTCGACGTCGAGCACGGCGCCTATTATTTCGGCCTCACGTTTCCGCTCGCGGCAGCGTTGCGGCTCGGCGAACGGGTGCGTCGGCAACCGAGCGGGCCGGCGTCGCAATTGCGTCGTCACCATCCATTCGTCAATGGCTTGCTCAAGACGATCTGCCGGATCGAGTTGCCGATGTTCCGCTTCAACCGCGTCGCCGGGCTGACCGTCATCTGTGTCGCACGCAAGCAGTGAAGGCGATGCGAGGCCGGTGCGCAGGGCGCTATGCCATGCACGTCGTTGTGTGCATCGGCACGGTCACGCCAAAAAATTTCACAAGAATATTCACAAAATGCATGCGACCCGTTCTAAATCGGAAAACTGTCTGTTATAATTTTTTTCTTTCGGGGCGTAGCGCAGCCTGGTAGCGTACCTGCATGGGGTGCAGGTGGTCGGAGGTTCAAATCCTCTCGCCCCGACCAGACAAGAACCCGCGTCAGCTCAAGCTGACGCGGGTTTTTTCTTGCCGGTCGCTTTTTTGCACATCGCGGCGCGGCCCCGGTAAAATGCAAGGTTGATCCACGGAAAGCGCCGTGATTTAGCGGAAGAGGATTCCCCGAACATGACTGATCTTCGTCTTACCATGCGGTTCGCTGCAGTGCTCGCCACCGGCGCGCTCGTTGCCGGTTGCGGTACGTCGTCGCCCACGAAAGTGGACTACAAGAGCGATTCGAAATCGAAAGAAGCGTCGCTCGCAGTGCCGCCCAACATGCTCGACGAGACGGCCGATCAGCGTTCGCTGCCGCCCCAGGGCGGCGCGACTTCCCTGTCCGCACTTCAGCAGGTCCAGCAGGCAGCGCCTGCGCTGGACACTGTCGCTCCGGCTGTGGCCGGCATGCATATCCAGCGCGACGGCACCGAGAGCTGGCTCGTGATCGACGGCAAGCAGCCGGCCGATGTCTGGCCGCAGGTTCGCCGCTTCTGGCAGGAGCAGGGCTTCCTGCTCGTCGTCGACCAGCGCGACAAGGGCGTGATGGAAACCGACTGGAACGAAACCCATCCGCAGATCAACGACGGCCTGATCCGTAGCGTGATCTCGAAGGCGATGGGCAATTCGTACGTGACGGCCGAGCGCAACAAGTACCGTACGCGTCTCGACTCGGCGCCGAATGGCGGCACCTACGTGTTCATCAGCCAGAAGGGGATGCGCGAAGCGATCACGGGCTCGAACAACGATTCGAGCAAGTGGGAACCGAAGCCGAACGATCCGGCGCTCGAGACCGAATACCTGAAGCGATTGATGGCCGTGCTTGCACAGAACGAGCAGCGCGCGAAGAACGGCGAGCCGCCCATCGCGAACATCAAGGACAACACGGTGCCGGCGGCCAAGGACAAGAAGGCAGACGACGCATCGTCGAAGGCTGCTGCAGCGATCGCCGCGCAAAACGTCTCCCGCACGTCGGCGCAAGCCAACGATGCGGCCGATGCTGCCGTCCCGTCGGAAGTTACACTCGGCGAGCCGTACGACCGGTCGTGGCTGCACGTCGGTCTCGCGCTCGATCGTGCGAACTTCACGGTCGACGATCGCGATCGCTCGAAGGGCCTGTATTTCGTGCGCTATGTCGATCCGAAGGATCTGACTTCGGCCGAGCAGGGCTTCTGGAGCCAGCTGTTCCACGGCAAGAAGGAAAAGCAGGCGAAGCAATACCGCGTCAACGTGAAGGCACTCACGGCCGACCAGACGCGCGTCGCGGTCATCGACGATTCGGGCGCGATCGACACGTCGTCGCCGGCTCGCCAGATCATGGGGCTGCTCGTGAATCAGCTCCGCTGATTCCGGCGTTTCTCCGCACCAATGAAAAGCCCGCCATTTGGCGGGCTTTTTTCATGGCCGCTCGCCGGCGCGCACATGTGCTGGAGGTTCGGTCCCTCCTCGTGACGTTACGTAACATCCGCGCGTTACGGCGGCCAAACACATGCGGCATCGTCGGCGGCCAAAAAATTTTCCTTATAAATCAATGGGGTGGTCGATTCGCGGTAGTTGGCACGCAACCTGCTTTATATGTTGGAATTGTTGAAACAGGGAGGATGGCGTCAGATACCGGGGGTGCGCCGCGAGCGCCCGATCAATGGTATCGACGTCTTCGAATGTCGACGCGACAAGCGTCGGCGCAACTGATGACGATCCGCGCCAGCGTGCGGATCTCGATGGCCCCGTCGCCTATCCTCGTAGGGCGACGGTTTCGCCCGCGCTTCTGTGAAGCGCGGGCTATTTTTTTTGGGCCGTCGTGCGATGCCGTGCTGGCGCAGCCGATGCACGATTCGCGTATTCTCGGACTTTTCCAGATGAGGGGGGCGGGAATGGCGGAAATTGCAGTCGTGGCGCTGATCGTGGCGAAGCCGGGCGCCGAGGAGAAGTTGCGTGCCCAGCTCGAAGGGATCGTCGAGCCGACCCGCAGCGAAGCGGGGGCATTGCAGTACGACCTGCACCGGGATCTGAAGGAGCCCGCGCGGTTCGTATTCGTCGAGCGCTGGGAAAGCGAGGAGGCGCTTGCCGCTCATGCGCGTTCCGCGCACATTCTGGCTTATCGCGAAGCGGCCGCGAACTGGATCGAGCGTTCCGAAATCCGCGTGCTGTCGAAGCTCGTCTGAGCCGGGTGGGGCGACCGGACGTGTCCGGTCGCGGGGTGCGTCAGTGCGACGTGCTGGGTACGTCGAGGATCAGGATGATCGTCCAGTCGGCGTCGCCGTCGTGATGGTACTGGCGCTCTGCGACGATGAACGGTTGCTGCTTGCCTTGCGGGCCGAGGAAAAGCACGTCGCCCTCCATCGGCAGGCACTCGATCGGCGGCAGCGCGAGGAACGCGTCAGCCGAGCCGCGAGGCATCAGTTGCTTGATCTGGCGAGTGGCGGCTTCGGTCCACTCGATGTCGAGTTGAATGTTGCTCATGCTGTCCTCCGCACCGGGGTGCGCACGGGTGGAAAATTTCGGTGCGCGACTTTAGCACAGCGCACGGGCACCGCAACCAAAAAAGCCGAACCCGGTTGCCCGGATTCGGCTTTTTGCTTGTGCGGTGCCGCCGAACTTACTGGCTGGCAGCGTCTGCGGCCTTGGCAGCCTTCTTGCCGGCCTTCTTCGCAGCAGCCTTGTGGTGAGCAGCCTTCTTGCCGTGGTGATGCTCTTCCTGCATCGCCGGCTGAGCGGCTTCAGCCGCTTGCTGCTGCTGCAGCGCCTGTGCGCGCTGCTCGATCTCGGAGATCTTGGCCGGATCGGTAATCGTCTTGATTTCCGTGCTCTCTTGCGCATACGCTGCGCCAGTCAGCGCCGACATCGCTACCAGGATAGCCAGGGACGTCTTCTTCATTGCTTTACCTCCGCTAAGTGGTGATGAACCCGAGTGTTGCCGTTTTGTCTGGCGACTGCAATCGAGTGCGTGTCGAGTGTAACAAAAGTGACGGATCAATGTGCACCGGATCGTGGCGCGACGCAAGGCCCCGTTGAAGTGGCGCAACACTTCGCGTACTTCGTCACGCGCCTGCCATGGTCACCGTCGCAACCATTGCGCTCCGGTTTCCCCGCATCCGTCAAAACCATCCAAGCCAACGATAGACGTGGAACTGCGCGATGCCGACCAGTTCGTGCAGCGCCTGCTCGGCGTTGGCCAAATTACGCCAGCGCGGCAGCCAGCCTGTTTGCGCGCGCCGGCGATTCGCATAAACGGGCTGCGGATCGATCCCGAAACGGCGGAAATCGAGCAGTGCGCGGCGCATCTGGTATGACGAAGTGACGAGAATGCGTGCGTCGTCATACTGTGAGCGTAGTATAGACGCAGTGAATTTCGCGTTTTCGTAGGTCGTGCGGCTTTCCGGTTCCAGAACGAGATCCGCGGGAGCGACGCCTTCGGCGACGAGTTGGCGCCCGTATACGGCAGCCTCGGTTTCGCCGTGATGCTGCGGGTCGCCGCCCGACATCACCACGGTGCAGCGCTCGGCCTGCTGCCTGCAGGTGCGGTAGAGCGCTGCGACCTTGTGGATGCGGGCGGTTCCGTCAGATGGCGGCCGCAGCCCGGAGTCGGTGTGCTTCGTGCCGGCGCCGATGAGGATCAGTGTGGTCCGTCCGTGCATCTCCGGGTGCTCGACGGGTACGACGCCCGCCTCGGTCCAGGCGATCAGCGGTGCGGCGAGCCAGCCCGTCGCGAGCAGCCAGAACAGAGCAACGGCGGCGATCGAGATGATTCGTCGCCGCTTGCGGTAGAGCATGAAACAGATGAAGAGAAGTACAAATGAATCGAACAGAATCAATTTGATTGGGGTATGGTGTCTTTTTATGGACGGCTGACGATCCGGCCCTGACGCGACGCCGAACGTCGGCCTCCAGAATCGGTGGCGGTATCGGTGGGCGGAGACGCCGCCCGGCGCGCCGCTTCGCATTGTCGCTGCACTTTAAGAAAGAATCGAGATGGCCACGTATTCCAACGAAGCGGTGCTCGACGCATTGAGACGAGTGCAGTACCGCCAGGTACCGTGGGCACGCCGCCCGGGCGTGTTCGAGTATCTCCGTTCGCTCGGGCTGATGGACACGGTCAGGCAGAAAACCGTTGCCCCCGCACCGGGCTTCCATGCACCGGTCGACATTGCCGTACTGACCGAAAGCGGTCGAGCCGAATTCTCGCGCCTCGAGCGCGACGAGAAATTACTTTCCTGGACCGATCGCCGCATGGCCGACTACGCATTGAGCGAAGCGAGTGCAGTGGCGATTCTCGAAAGCCGCCTGTAGCGGCCGATCATCCCGTCGCCCGCATCGCCGCCATGCGGCTGGCGATGCCAAAAAAAAGCCCGTATCGCGAGGATACGGGCGTACCGGATACTTTTGCTGTTGCCACGCTGTGCTCATGGCAACGTTGTGACTCGTCGCATGCGGCGCAGTTCCCGACCGCGGGCATTTTCTTTGGCGAAATCCCGAAATTGGCAGGACTACGGATGACGCGGCACGTCGGACGGCTGCGAGCCGATGCGCGCTCGCGCGTTGCTGGCGATGTCGCCGCGCAGGTCGCCACGCGGCACGGTCTGCCGGCTGGGCGGGTTGGCGGACGGTGGCTGGCGGAGTGTGTTCCGGTGATCCTGCTGGCGATGGGGCGGCTTCACGCGATCGTCGGCGTGGGCTGGAGCGGACAACGCCAGGGAAATGACAATGCCGCATGCAACGAGCAGTGACATTGGATTCATGGCGGGGCTCCCTTCAAGCCGTCGACGCGGCCTGTTGATATTTCGCTAAGGTAAGCGTGGGAGTGCAGGCTTGCTGTAAATATTGGTAAATAGATGTATCGCGGCACGACAACGGTAATCGACGGCAACGCAGGCGTCGCGAACAGGTCGCATCGCAGAAAGAAACCGGGCGGCCGAAGCCGCCCGATCGAGCATTCGTTACGCCATCTTGACGGGCGCGCGCCAGGATTCCGGGTTGGTCCAGAAGGCGCCGCGCAGCCGGTCGCGGCTCGGCGGTGCGGGCGGCTTCGCAGCGCTTGCGCCGATGCGCCCGCGCAGGGAGATCTGCCGGCCGCTCGTGCCGAGTCGCTTCACGATTTCGGCGAGCGTGCCGTCCGCCTGCCATTCGTCGAAGCGACGGCGGCAAGTCGGCGGCGACGGATAGCGGCCCGGCAGCTTCGACCAGCCTTCACCCGTCGACAGTACCCACAGCACGGCGTTCACCACCGAGCGGGCTTCCACGCGGGGACGGCCGCGCCGCTCACTCCGTGCGGGTTCGGAGCAAAACAGACCCTCGACCAGCGCCCACTCGTTATCTCTCAAATCGTCGAACAGCATCATGTCCTCACCTCAGCGAAGCTAACTCCGGTGCGCTGCCCTGCGCCGCGCACTCTTCAAGCACTCGATCGTCGAGTGCCGGGTGAGGGCGTCCGGTTGGCCGGCAGCGGCGTTTCTGCTCTTCCGTCCGACGAAACCTGCGCCCTGTGCGCCAGGTAATGCACGAAGCGTGCCATGTCGGAGGTAATTCCCTCGAGAGCCGCTTGGCAGCGAGCTAACGGCTAAGTCAGCTAGGGGCGTATAAGACGCCAAAATAACCCGCCAGCAAATCGGGACAATCACCAATCTTGTGCAGTTCGCCCGCACCACGTGCGTTCGCGGATGTATTGCACCGCAGCGAAACATGTGGGGCAGGTGCCTGATTCGCACATCGAAGCCGGATTCGCGCATTAAAATCGCGCATCGATATCGACGATTGATGAGGTCAGGAAATGAACGTCACGCTGCGCCAGCTTCGCGTCTTCATCGAGGTAGCGCGGCTCAAGAGCTTCAGTCGCGCGGGCGACGAGATCGGGCTCACGCAGTCCGCGGTCAGTCGCTGCGTGCGCGAGCTCGAGGCCGAGCTCGGATTGAAGCTGATCGACCGCACGACGCGCGACGTGCAGCTGACCGATGTCGGTGCGAACCTGATCGCGAGTGTGTCCCGTCTGCTCGACGATCTCGACGACACGCTGCGCGAGATTCGCGAGATCGGCGAGCAGCGCCGCGGGCGCGTGATCGTCGCGGCCAGCCCGACGATTGCGTGCCGGCTGATGCCGCGCGTGGTTGCGTCGTGCGAGCGCCAGTTTCCGTTCGTGACGTTGGGTTTGCGCGACGATGTGCAGAGCGACGTGTTGCGCAAGGTGAAGTCGAGCGAGGTCGATTTCGGCGTCGTGATCGGGCCGCTCACGGTGGCCGATCTCGTCTGCGAATCGTTGATGACCGATTCGTTCTGCCTGGTCGCGCGCGCCGACCATCCGCTCGCAGCGCGTGCCGAGGTGCCCTGGACGGCGCTGGACGGCGAGCGCCTCGTGCTCCTCGATCATGCGTCGGGAAGCCGGCCGCTGATCGACGCCGCGCTGGCCGCCCATCGTGTCAACGCGACGGTCATGCAGGAGCTCGGGCATTCGGCGACCGTGTTCGGACTCGTCGAGGCCGGCGTCGGCGTGAGCGTGCAGCCGTGGCTGTCGCTGCCGCTACCAGCCGGCTCGACGCTCGTCGCGCGGCCGCTCACGCCGCGCACCGAGCGCACGGTCGAACTCGTGCGCCGCCGCGACCGGTCGTTGTCGCCCGCTGCGCAGGCGATCTGGGAACTCGTGCGACAGATGCCGGCGAGGGCGGAGGACCTCGACTGACGCGCACCGACGCGCGCCTCTCCGGCTTGCGGGCCGGTACACTACGCGGATCGTGTTCCTCGAAGGCGGTTCTCGATGGCGCATTCCGCAGATTCTCTTCCGGTAGCCGGCGCGCCGGCGGCCCGCGACGCCGTGCACGCGTTGCGTCCGTCGCTGATCCGGGATGTGGCCAACGCCGGCTTTGGCGTGCCGGACATGCTGCCGTTCTGGTTCGGCGAATCCGATCGCGTCACGCCGGACTTCATCCGCGACGCCGCGGCGGCGGCGCTGCGCGATGGCGCGACCTTCTACACGCACAACCTCGGCACTGCGCCGCTGCGCGATGCGCTTGCGGCCTACGTCAGCACCCGTCACGGTGCGACGGCGGCCGACACCGTGGCGGTGACGAGTTCGGGCGTGAGCGCATTGATGCTGGCTGCGCAGATGCTGGTCGGTCCGGGCGAGCGCGTCGTCGCGGTCACGCCGCTGTGGCCGAATCTCGTCGAGATTCCGAAGATCCTTGGGGCGCAGGTCGAATGCGTACCGCTCGGCTATGGCGATGCGGGCTGGCGGCTCGATGTCGGGCGGCTGCTTGCGGCGCTGACGCCTGATACGCGGATGCTGCTGATCAACTCGCCGAACAATCCGACCGGCTGGACGATGTCGCGCGACGACCAGCAAGCGGTGCTCGCCCATTGCCGCCGCCACGGCATCTGGCTGGTTGCCGACGAGGTGTACGAGCGGCTCGCTTTCGACGCGGACGGCGCTGGCGGCGCGCCTTCGTTCCTCGACATCGCAACGCGCGACGAGCGGGTCGTCGTCGTGAATTCGTTTTCGAAAGCATGGGCGATGACGGGTTGGCGCCTCGGGTGGCTCATCGCGCCGGCAGCGGTGATGGGCGACCTGTCGAAGCTCGTCGAATACAACACGTCGTGTGCGCCGGGCTTCGTGCAGGCCGCGGGTGAAGTCGCACTGCGCGATGGCGAGCCGTTCGTGCGGTCGTTCGTCGCGGCGCTGCGCGATGCGCGCGATCACCTGGTTGCCGCGCTGCGGACCCTGCCAGGTGTCGAGGTGCCGCCTCCGTCGGGCGCGATGTACCTGTTTCTGCGCCTGCCGGGCGCGTCAGACAGTCTCGCGTTCTGCAAGACGCTGGTACGCGAGGCCGGGCTCGGCCTTGCGCCCGGGCGGGCGTTCGGCCCGGAGGGGGAAGGGTTCGTGCGCTGGTGCTATGCGTGCGATCCGGCGCGACTCGATGCGGGTGTCGAGCGGTTGCGCCGGTTCCTCGCGCGCGGCGCAGCCATCCGCTGAAGCGGGGCCGGAGCGGACGCGGCGCGCTGGCGGCGGCTCGTTCGGCTCATCTTTACGCACCGGGCAATTTTGCGTAATATGGCGCTCAGTCACGCGGTTCCGTCGTTGAGCCGTGCTGTTCCGTCCGGTTTGGGCCTGGCCTGAAGTTGGTTCGCCGCCCCCGGTTCGTGCTCCCATCAATATGACCGATCAGAATCGGGCGAGCGCGTCTTCCGTTCCTTTCGTCTGTTTGTTGATCCGGTTCGTTTGACCACAGGGTCTGGCCTAGCTGCATGAATACCCAAGAGGCGAAGATCGTCCTCGAGACTGCTTTGATCTGCGCGCAGGAACCGCTGAAACTCGGCGATTTGCGCAAGCTCTTTGCCGACGGCGTGTCGGCTGACACGGTCCGCACGTTGCTCGAAGATCTGAAACAGGATTGGTCCGGCCGCGGCGTCGAACTGGTGGCGCTGGCAACCGGATGGCGCTTCCAGAGCAAGCCGGCGATGCGTCACTATCTGGATCGCCTGCATCCCGAGAAGCCGCCGAAATATTCGCGTGCGGTGCTCGAAACGCTCGCGATCATCGCGTACCGGCAACCTGTCACGCGCGGCGACATCGAAGAGATTCGCGGTGTGACGGTCAATACGCAGGTGGTCAAGCAGCTCGAGGATCGCGGCTGGATCGAAGTGATCGGTCATCGCGACGTGCCGGGACGCCCGGCGCTGTATGCGACGACCAAGCAGTTCCTCGACGACCTCGGCCTGAAGGCGCTCGATGATCTGCCTGCGCTCGAAGAGCCGGCCGCGAACATCGAGGCCGCGCTGCTTGCGCAGCAGGCGATGGATTTCGACGAGAGCATGCCGGTTGCCGATGGCGCAACGGGCGACGCGCCGCAAACGGATGAGGCATCCGCCGCTCAATCGGCAGGATTGCCGGATGATCCCGTGGCGGACGTCGCGTCGACGCATGAAATCGCGAGCCGCGATACGCTCGATGCTGTTCGCGGGCAAACGGAACAAATGGAACAGGCTGGCGCCGAAGCAGTGCCAGCCGGTGTGCAGCCCGAGCCGCTGCACGCGGATTGGAGCGAGGAAGATCGCAAGCCGGCTGCCGAAGCGGTTGCCGGAGACGGAGCGGAAGCGGCCGGCGACATGCCCGGCGAGGCTGGCCAGGCCGACGCCCCCCGTTCCCGTCCTGCGGACGACGAGATGCTGGACGACACGTCCGACAGTCTCGCCGATGCCGTACGAAGCGCCAGTGCACCCATCGGTGCCGATGCGCTGCCGGACGACGAAGCAGAACCTGAACAGCGTCGCGCCTGATCGCGGCCAACTTCTTGCCGCGCCCGCGCCGGGCGCGAGACCTGACATTTTGAGGTTGTTTTGACAGATATCCACGATATTGAATCGTCCGCGCCTGCCGTGCAGGCGGCGCGTGCCGACGATGCACCGGAGCAGGGCGCTTCGGCCGAGGGTGGCGACA